>DATGVB010000030.1:0-2145 GCA_035300805.1 Tetragenococcus sp.
CAAACCGAAGATTATATTTCAGGACGTTTTGGTTAGTATAGGATATTTTGAAAGGATGGAGTCTTATGTTACGATCTCAGTTTGAAGAAGATCTATTGAATCTGCACAATCAGTTTTATGAGATGGGCATGTTAGTTAGTAGTGCTGTTTACAAATCGGTTAATTCTTACATAATACATGATAGGCAATTAGCTAACGAAGTGATTGAAAAAGATTTACTGGTGAATGACCTAGAATTTAAGCTAGAGAAAAAGAGTTTTGAAATGATCGCTTTACAGCAGCCAGTAACCACTGATCTGCGGATGATCATTACCGTGATGAAAGCCAGCTCAGATTTGGAAAGGATCGGTGATCATGCTGTATCCATCGCCAAAGGAACGATCCAGGTGAAAGGCCACAAACGGATCGCTGAAATTGAAAAAGAAATTTCTGATATGGCCGATTATGTTAAAAAAATGTTAGATAATGTCTTGATTGCTTATGTCAAAACAGATGAAAAAGATGCTCGTATGATCGCAGAGATGTCGTTAAGAGTAACTGAATACTATCATACGATTTATGAACAAGCTATAAAGGAAATGCAGGAAAACTCTGAAACAGTGATCAGTGGTACAAATTATTTAAATGTGACTCAGTTTTTACGACGGATCGCTGATTATGTGACGAATATCTGCGAGTGGATCGTTTATCTGTCAACAGGAAAAATTACTGAACTTAATCCGACTAGAAAAAATAAAGAAGCGAATTGATCATCAAATATTTTTTAATAACTGCAAGTCTGGCTATAAAATATAGCCAGGCTTTTTGTAATTTCATTCTTAAGACCTATGTGTTTTCTGTCAAAACAAGGCATAATATTATTGTAGGAAAATAAAGATGCTTAAGGAGGCAATTTCCATGAATGAAAGAAAACGAGTACTGGATTTAGTAAAAAAAGGTGTACTTTCTACGGAAGAAGCCTTAGACTTACTGGAAAGTATGGCCAAAGATAAAGATGAAGCACAAAATCAAAAAGATAATGATAAATTATATGAAGAAAAAAAGGCCGAACAATTTGATGATTTTGAAGATAAAGCAAAATTAGAAGAAGAATTAGCCAGATTAGCTGAACAAGCTAATTTAATGTCAGCTAAATTGGATGATGTCAATCGTAAAATCAAAATGAATAAAAAGGATATTGCTAAAAAAGAAGAACAGTTAATGGAACTAGATATGCAAGAAGAATTAGACGAAAATGTCGATCTTGATGAAAAACGTCAGACAATCAAATCTGAACAGGCAAGTTTAGAAAATTCACTGGCTGATTTATTGACTGAAAAAACGCAAATAGAAAAAAATTTAAAAGATATCCGTTATAATCAATGGCAGCAAAAAAAAGAAAAATTGAATGAAAAGATGGAGATCCCAGAAGACTGGAAAGAACAGGCTTCTGATAGCTGGAATCAGTTGGGCAATAAAATGACAGAAGTCGGCAGCCAATTAGGTGATATCTTTAAAAAGACTTTTGATTCTGTTTCCGAAACGGTTAGTGACAATGTTGAATTTAAAGATATGAATGTACGTGTTCCGGGTATTGCTACAACCAAGTTTGAAAAAACTTTTGACTTTTCGGATACTACCGCAACAATTTTAGATATCAAAATAGCCAACGGCAGTCTGACTTTTAAAAGCTGGGAAAAAGCCGATATGAAAATCGATGCTAAAATTAAGCTATATGGCAAGATGGACGCTGAAAATGGTGAGGAGGCTTTTGAACAGAGAAGTCAGATAGCTATTAATGAAGATAGGCTGGCCTTTAAGGTACCCAATAAGCGGATAAGATGTGATCTGATTTTTTATCTGCCTGCTCGTACTTATGACCATGTTTCGGTAAAATCACTAAATGGTAAGATCACTATTAATGATTTAACTGTCAAGGATATTTATCTGAAGACAACCAATGGACAAATTGATATTGATAATATTACAGCTTCAATGCTGGAGGTCGATGGAGTACATGGAGCCATCAATGTCAGGGCAGGAAATATTCTGGATTCGATTATCGAAACGATCAATGGCAACGTCAGTTTGAGTGCAACTCCTAGAAATTTAGGAATATCGATTGTCAATGGTGATGTCCGCTTAAGTTTGGCTGAAGCAAAGATG
>DATGVB010000031.1:0-5095 GCA_035300805.1 Tetragenococcus sp.
CATATCACCGACGCCAGCATTAGTCGCATGTTTACTCTGTTTTTTTAAAATCGGATGAGCCATAAAGCCAAAAATCCCGACACGATAGTTAAAGGTCACCAGGATCACGTGCTGGTTACGGACAAAATTTGCCCCGTCCCATTTGGTATTCATACCACTACCATTCAAGTAATGGCCGCCGTACAACCATAACATGACTGGCAGTTTTTCATTTTGAGCATTTTCAGGTGCATAGACATTAAGATAAAGACAGTCTTCACTCATTTCAGTCATCTTGCCGGCAGGCGGAAACTGCGTGCCTTCATCTGGTCCTGGAACCTGCATAGGACTGCTCTTAAAAGCAGTGGCCTGATAGATGCCTTCCCAGGGGTCACTTTCCACCGGCGGCAAAAAACGCAGTTCACCTACCGGCGGTTTGGCATAAGGAATGCCCAGAAACTTATCTGCCCCGTCTGCTGTAAAGCCTTCAACTTTTCCTTTTTTTGTATTTCGAATTAAGGTTGACATTAAAATCGCTCCTTTTTACTTTTTTCTTCACAACAAAGAGCATCCAAAGTTTAACAATTTGGACACTCTTTTTCCGTACCATTCACAATAACGTGTCCGCTTTGATTCTTGCAATAACCGATCAAGCAGCATTATCGGCCGTCTTATTTTTAGTAAATGTCAGATGCAGATAAGCCAAGAATAGGCCTAATAAAGCAAAGGCAATGGCATTTACATTGCTGGCATACTGGTAAATAAAGAAACCAAACAGAAAATACGGGATAATACTGCCGCGATCAATGACTGTGATCGTAATGGCAAATCCCAAAGCTGGCAAAATACCGCCAGCGACTTTCAGACCCGTAATGATCCAGTCCGGCATAGCTTTCATGAAACTGTCGACTGCATCAGGGCCCAGATAAATTGCAATAGCAACCGGCAAAATATAAATCAGAATCAACGACAAGGGCGGAAACAGAAAGTGACAACGCATCACACCATTGGCATTGGCTTTTTCTGCATAACTGTCCGCCATATGGATCCAGACAGCATTTAAGGTGCGACGCACATAATCAAGTAAAACTCCTAATAAACCAACGGGAACGGCTAAAGTAACTGCAACAGCCGGTTCGAGATTGGACTGTAATGCAATCGGTACAGCAATAAATGTGGCTAACATCTCATCGGTCGGAATGTTCCCACCTGGCTGGATCACACCCATGTAAATAGCCTGGACCGCAGCTCCTACGATCATGGCTTGAGGTAAATCCCCCATCACCAGTCCGATCAGCATGGAACCAAATAAAGCAATATTTTTAGGCCAGGTATATAAAATTCCCATGCGGCAGAAACAAAACAGTACGCCTAGAATAAGGGCTTTTGTTATCGTCATAATTTTTGCTTCCTTTCAGTAAAGGTAGAGTGCTGACAAAATTTCAGCTTAAGTCAAGTCACTCATGGTAGCTGGAAACTGATCTTTCAAATGAGCAGTCAGTTCCTCTAGATCCATGGTTGCGCGACTCAGCAAGGCTTCGATCAGCGTAGGTAAGTTAAAACCCGTCAGAAGTCGTGTGTTGGCATTTTTCTTATGCAACACTGCTCCTACATTAGCTGGTGTTCCGCCCATGATATCAGTTAAGATCAGAACTCCTGCTGTGTCATCCAGCGCATTAAAAGCTTCTTGAGCAGCGGTTATGGTCATGGTTAAATCCATTTCTTCCTGTAAGGAAAATGTGGCAACATTCGCTTGTTCTCCTGCAATCATTTGTGCACTAGCCAATGCTTCTTTGGCAAAATTGCCATGACTTCCTAATAAAATAGCGATCATAATAAACTCCTAACTAATAAAAATTAAAACAGACCGACAAGTGCGCCTAACATTGAAACAACTAAAACACCCACTAAAATATGAGTATATTTTACATTTTTATATTTAATCAAATAATAAATCAAGAATACGGCGCAAACAGGTAGTAATCCTGGTAAAATTTGATCAATAAACGATTGAATCGTAACTGCCTTATCATTAATTGTAATTTTAGGTTTGAGCGTTAAGGAAACATATTGAGAAGATAAATTTCCCATCATGAACATGCCCAGTACGCTGGCACCCGTAATAAACTGGTTGATCCGACCATCTTTTAATACTTGTAAAATACTGCGACGACCGACTGTATAGCCCATATTAAATAAATAGTAGCTAATAATAGAAGAGATCGCACTACAAATAATAAACGGTCCAATCCCGGCTACCCAACTTCCTGCTGTAGCCATCGGCAAGAAGATCCCTACTACAATAGGACGAATGATCCCCCAGTCGACAGTGTCACCAATCCCAGCTAAAGGTCCCATAAAACCGGTCTTTAGACCTGTGATCACTTCATCAGAAATGTCCGCACCTTGTGCCCTTTCTTCTTCCATTGCAATAGCTATTCCCGGAATCAGACTGCCCCAGATTCCTTCAGTGTTAAAGAAAGTCAGATGACGTTTCAAGGCTTCACTCAACTGATCATCTTCTTTATATAATTTCTTTAAAACTGGAGTAATACAAGCGGCAAAAGATAAACTTTGAAGCCGCTCAAAGGAATTAGACAGCTCGCATGTACCTAGCCATCTCATCCAAGAATAGACAATATCTTTTTTACTTAATAATTTTTTATCCTGATTTTCCATTATGCAGCACCTTCCTCTGATGGATTATTTTTCGTAAAGGTAATATGAAGATAAGCCAAGAACATTCCTAATAGGGCAAAAGCAATGGCATTGACGTCGCTGGCGTATTGATAAATAAAGAAACCAAACAAGAAATAAGGAATAATATTACCACGTTCGATCACTGATATGGTAATGGCAAAACCTAGAGCTGGTAAAATCCCGCCGGCAACTTTCAGTCCTGTCATGATCCAGTCAGGAATCATGTCCATAAAACTGTTGACTGCCGATGGACCTAGATAAACAGCGATTGCAACTGGTACAATATAAATCAAAATCAATGACAGAGTCGGATATAAAAAGTGAGCCTTCATTACACCATTAGCATTGGCTTTTTCAGCATAACTATCAGCCATATGAATCCATACTGCATTAACTGTCCGACGAATATAATCCAGCAATACGCCGAGTAAACCAACCGGAACGGCTAGTGTAACTGCAACAGACGGATCCAGATTCGATTGTAGCGCGATCGGAACAGCGATGAAAGTAGCCAGTACCTGATCGGTCGGAATATTTCCGCCGGGTTGAATGACTCCCATATAAATAACTTGAATCGCAGCTCCTACCACCATGGCCTGCGGTAAATCTCCTAATACGATCCCAATCAGCATCGCACCAAACAAAGGAATATTTTTAGGCCAAGTGTAAAGGATACCCATCCGACAAAAACAAAATAAAATTCCAAGTATAATTGCCTGAACTACTGACATAAGCTTTCCCTCCTAAAATTTGCCTGAAATGTCTGCTAATGAGACTTGTTTATCTTCAGGAACCGTCTGTAGATAGATATGCTTTCCTGCTTTTTCTAAGTCGAGCAGTTGTTCATATTCATCTTTGGTCAAAGTGATGTTTTTAAAGACCACAACCCGGCCAGTTCCCCCACCGATTCCGCCAATCTGAATATCAGTTACTGGCAGATCCTGATCCATTCCTTTCAGTAAAGCCGGAATACTTTTGAATAAAACAATGGCTTTTGACAAGTCTTTATTTTCTAAAAATTCTTTCGCTTCTTGAGCACTTTTAACAATCAATTTCACGCCGGAAGGTGCTGCCATTTCAAAAACTTCGATCATAAAATCATCTTTGGCTAATTCATCATCGACAATGATCACTTCCTTAGCGTTAACCTTACCGATCCATCTCGTGACTACCTGACCATGCAAAAGACGACTATCTACACGTACTAAACCAATTTTACTCATGTTGATTCCTCCCGAATTTTTATTGAAATTGAAAAAATACGATTTTGTATGATAAAATAACTAAGGCCTACAAGAAAGCCTTGTCAAACCGCTTCCAATTTATTATAATTATATCGAAATATTTTTATTTGTAAATAGTTTTTTCAAAATATTTTTAAAAAGGAGTCTCTTATGGATAATTTAAAGAGCCTTATTCGCCTTAATTACCTCTCTTTCACAAAAAAAGAAAAACAAATTGCTGACTTTTTACTTGAACATATGGAAGACGCACGCACTATGAGTATTTCTGAACTGGCTGTAAGTTGTCAGGTAGCAGATTCTACCATTTCTCTTTTTGCCAAAAAAATTGGCCTGTCAGGCTTTAAAGAACTGAATGTCTATCTTAATAATACCAATCGCAATATTCTGGAAAGTGTTGCTGAACATGACGATGAAGAAACTATTGTCAATAAGGTCTATCAATCCAATATTATCTCTTTAGAAAATACCTTCAAGTTGCTGGATTATAAACATTTAAATCAGGCAATGGAACTGATGAGTAAAAGTAACAAAGTAATTTTTTTTGCATTAGGCGGATCAACACCCATCGCCTTAGATGCCTATCATAAATTCCTGCGCTCCCCGATCAATGTAGAATTTAACTTGGATTATCATATACAGCTATTAACGGCTGGAAAACTAAATGAAAAATCCTGTGCTTTTATTATTTCTCATCGAGGAAACAACCCCGACATACTGCGTATCGTTGAATTACTTGAAGACAATCATGTCCCTATCATCTGTCTCACAAGTTTCAACCACACGGAATTAGTCAAAGCCGCAAAAGTCAGCTTGCTAACACCAGCCGAAGAACTAGATTATCGTGATTCTGGTATTTATACACGACGTATCTCTCAAATGGTACTCATCGATTTGTTATTTACTTTACTTATTTCAGCACATAAAGAGGAAACCATCGCAAATTTAGAAAAAATGCGAAGTGCCTTGGAGTACACCAAATGAAAAAAGAAGTCGATTTAAAATGGATCTTATCAGGGGCGCTACTGACCAGTGTAGGAATGGCCTTCATCTGGCCATTGACCAGTGTATACTTACATGACGATTTGCATATCTCATTGTCTATTATTGGAATTGTCTTATTTTTCAATTCATTTGCCAGTATTATCGGCAGCATAGCAGCTGGCTTTTGCTTT
>DATGVB010000032.1:0-5215 GCA_035300805.1 Tetragenococcus sp.
CAATGAAACTGAAAGAATTAAATGAAGACTATGGAGTAGAAAATATTTATTTCCAAACGACTCCAGCAGCTCAGAAGGTTTCATTAAAAGATGTACTAGCAAAATTTAAATAAAAAGATAGGGTGCTAATTTAATGGAGAACAACGAACAATTCAGCGATTGGCTAATTCGCTATGATCACTTTTTTAGTGTTCGTTATACCAAAAAACAAAAGCAAAAGTTCTTACAAAGTTTTTTGACTGATTTAACGCATATCAGAAAAGATGTTGAATTACGTGGTGATAAAGAAGATAAATATAGTTACCATGCTGTTGTAGGGGATTTGCATAAAGCGAAATATGTAATTGCAACTTATTATGATACACCAGCATTCTATCAGGGAAGTTATCATTATTTTGATACAGATGATCAACGCAAAAAGACGATCCGTCCTTTGCTGGTTTATGCGATTGCGCTTCTTTTGATTGGTGGTTTGTTCACCTATTTTATTAGCATTCCTTTTTTGAAAAATGATTTACTTTCGTTTAAAACACTGTTGTTTGTCATTGGGTATTTTATCTATTTTAAAGTACTGGGTAAAGCAAGCCAAGGTTGGCCAAATCGAAAGAATCTGATTCGCAATAATTCTTCTTTGCTGCTGCTCTTGAGCTATATTGCCAACAAGAAGTCAGACTCTAAATTTGCCTTTGTATTTTTTGATAATGGGAGCCAGGGCGAACATTCTATTCATAAAGTCTTAAACAAATTAAATTCCAAAAAACAATCATTGTTTATTTTGGATTCAGTGGGTAGTGGGGGGCAGCTTGCTCTTGTTTCAAAACAAAAATTTAATGGTTTAGATCAAGATTGGCTACAGCTTACTGATCAGTCTATTCCAGCAAATTGTTATTATATTATTACGACGGATGATCAAGGACCTCAGTTTTCTGAAGTTGAATTAAGCAAAGACGCATTGAAAGCTAAAGATCTGAATCAAGAGAATCTAACAAAAGTGAATCGTTTTTTAGAACGATTGGAAAGAAGGTAAAATTGTGATAGGTATTGTTATTGCGACACATGGCAGTTTAAGCGATGGTTTTAAAGATGCAGCTTCTGTTGTTATCGGATCAACTGAACATTTGGAAACTGTTAATTTGAATTTAGGCGATGCAGTCGATGAATTAGGCGGCAAGATTTCTAAGGCCATTCAAACAGTGGACCAAGGGGATGGTGTGGTTGTAATGACTGATTTATTAAGTGCCAGTCCTTATAATCAGACAGTCTTGGCAGTTAGTAAGTTAGCTCCGGAACTACAAGCTAAAGTTCATCTGATTTCAGGAGTTAATTTCCCAATGGTATTAGAAGCCATCAATCATCAAATGATCGGTTCAAGCATAGATGAAGTTGTTACGGCTGTGGTTGATCAAGCAAAACAAGGAATTCAAACTTGGAATGCAGCAGCTTCATCAGATGATGACGATGATGACGAAGAGGACTTCTAAAATACTTCAATAAAAAAGATTATCTGTACGTGAAAGTTCTCAAAAAAGTGGATGTTTCTGTAATTAGATAATCTTTTTTGGTATGATAAGGATGGTTGATTCTTACGTTACCTGGAGGTATTATAATTTAATGACAAAAAATTTAAAAGCAGTAATTTTTGATATGGATGGCTTATTTTTAGATTCAGAAAGAGTCTATCGTGAGGGCTGGTTTATCGGAGCCAAGGCGCTGAATATTACTTTGCCAGAAGGGATAGTTAACCGTATGGCAGGTAGAAGTCCCGATGCTAATACACAAGAACTGGTCGATTTTATTGGTGATAAAGAAAAAGTATTAGAAATTCGTAAATTACGTGAAAAACACTTTTATACTCAATTAGATAGTAACCAGATTACTTTAAAACATTATTTTCGGGCACTGGTTCACACTTTAAAAAATAATCAAGTAAAAACAGTTGTTGCGACAACTTCACATCAGCAAAGAGTGGCGGATATTTTTAATCATTTCGATTTAAGCCCTTTGTTTGATATCGTCATTACGGGAGATCAAGTGACCCATATGAAACCCTCTCCTGATATTTATTTGGAAGCGCAAAAACAGTTGAAGTTTTCTAAAGACGACTTATTAGTCCTCGAAGATTCTGTGACGGGTGCCAGTGCAGCTAATGCAGCGGAGATTCCATTCATCATGGTACCAGATAGAAGTCTGCCGGGGAAAATTGAAATTCCAGCAAACTTTGTTCATATGTTGAGTAAAGTAGAGAGTTTGAAAAATGTAGAAGAATGGTTATATCAAAATGAAGCTTTTGCTTCTATGAAATAAAAATTTATACTCTTTTGAGGAGGAAAACAAATGGCAAAGACACAAATTGGTGTTGTCGGTATGGCAGTCATGGGAAAAAATTTAGCATTAAATATTGAAAGTCGTGGTTATTCAGTATCTTTATACAATCGGACAGGTGCAAAAACCGAACAAGTTGTTAAAGATCATTCAGATAAAAACTTTACTCCTACTTATAGTATCGAAGAGTTTGTTGAATCGATTGAAAAACCACGCCGGATCTTATTGATGGTCAAGGCAGGTAAAGGGACAGATGCAACCATTCAATCTTTATTACCTCATTTAGATAAAGGCGATATTTTGATTGATGGCGGAAACACTTTCTTCAAAGATACAATTCGTCGTAATAATGAATTAGCTGATTCTGGTATTAATTTTATTGGAACGGGTGT
Source organism: Tetragenococcus sp. (assembly GCA_035300805.1). Lineage (GTDB taxonomy): Bacteria > Bacillota > Bacilli > Lactobacillales > Enterococcaceae > Tetragenococcus. The sequence continues at coordinate 2,715 of DATGVB010000032.1, forward strand.
TTCTGGGGGTGAAGAAGGGGCTTTAAAAGGACCTTCAATCATGCCCGGGGGCCAAAAAGAAGCCTACGAGCTAGTGGCACCTATCTTGGAACAGATCTCCGCTAAAGCAGAAGATGGCAGTCCTTGTGTTACTTATATTGGCCCCAATGGAGCCGGTCATTATACTAAAATGGTGCATAATGGAATCGAATATGGTGATATGCAGTTGATTGCTGAATCCTACGATATTATGCGTAATGTGTTAGGATTATCAGTGGATGAAATGGCTGAAATTTTTGACGACTGGAATCATGGCGAACTGGATAGTTTCCTGATCGATATTACAGCAGATCTGCTGACCCGTAAAGATGATTTAGGTACGGGAAAACCAATCGTTGATGTCATCTTAGATGCTGCCGGTAATAAAGGAACCGGTAAATGGACTAGCCAAAGTTCATTAGATTTAGGTGTTCCTCTTCCATTAATCACTGAGTCAGTTTTTGCTCGTTATATTTCAGCTTATAAAGACGAACGAGTTCAAGCAAGCAAAGTTTTGCCAAAACCAGCTCCTTATGAATTCAAAGGCGACAAAAAAGAATTTATTGAAAAAATCCGTCAGGCTCTTTATTTCAGTAAAATCATGAGCTATGCCCAAGGATTTGCTCAATTACGCAAAGCTTCTAAAGACAACGAATGGAATCTGCCATTCGGTGAAATTGCCAAAATTTGGCGAGCCGGCTGTATCATCCGTGCTCAATTTTTACAAAAAATTACTGATGCTTACGATCGTGAACCTGATATCGAAAACTTATTGTTAGACGATTACTTTAAAGATATCACAGCTAAATATCAACAAGCGGTACGTGATGTAGTAGCAATAGCTGTTCAAGCAGGTGTACCTGTGCCAACTTTCTCCTCAGCCATTGCCTATTTTGATTCTTATCGCGCTGAACGCTTACCAGCAAATATAGTTCAAGCGCAAAGAGACTATTTTGGTGCTCATACTTATGAACGTGTGGATAGAGAAGGAATTTTCCATTATTCGTGGTATGAAGAACAATAATTGAATTCAATTAAATCAGATAGACCGGGACATTCTTCACCTCATGATATTTCTTAGCGAAATGTTGTTGAAAATTGTCCCGGTTTCTTTTTGTTTAGGAGGAAAGAAAAATGCAAAATAAGGCACTACTGATGAATCAAAAGGATAACGTTGCCGTTGTCTTACAAGCAACCGAAAAAAACGATTCCGTTCAGATCATTGATAATCAGCAAAATAATCAAAGAATTCAGGCAATCGAGTCGATTGATATTTATCATAAAATCGCTGTAAAGAAAATTTTAAAAGGTCAGGAAATTATAAAATATGGTGAAATTATCGGAAAAGCGGAAGAGGATATTCCAGCTGGGGCACATGTGCATGTACACAATATAAGGAGTGTGAAAGTCTGATGACAAGAATAAAAGCTTATCGGAGACCAGATGGAAGATTTGGCATTCGCAATAAAGTGATTGTGATGGCATCTGTCGGCTGTGCCAATGAAACAGCGCGAAGAATCGCCAGCCAGGTGACAGACACAGTTTTTATCGAAGCAGGCAAAGGTTGCGGACAAGTAGGGGATAGCGTTGAATTGGCTAAACGTACGATGACTGGTTTTGCTTTAAATCCTAATGTCTATGGAACGATTATTGTCGGTTTAGGCTGTGAAACGATTCAGCCTTTTCCTTTAGCCCAAAGAATTGAACAATCGTCAGATAAACCGGTTGTGGCTTTGTCGATTCAGAGTGAGGGCGGCACCAATCGAACTATTGAAAAAGGAACACGGATTGCACGGCAGATGGTAGCGGAAATGTCAAAAGTCCACCCAGAGAGAGTGGATTTGTCTGAATTGACTTTAGCCACCAACTGTGGCGGTTCTGATGCAACTTCTGGTCTGGCACCCAATCCGGCTTTAGGAAAAGCCAGTGACCAGATCATCGCTCAGGGAGGAAGAGTCATCTTAGGCGAAACGACTGAATTGATAGGGACCGAGCATATTCTTGCCCGTCGCGCTAAAGATGAATCAGTAGAAAATGATTTGATGACGATCGTTCACGGTCTGGAAAAACAGTTTGCCGATCTGGGGATCGATGTTCGTGGGGCCAACCCTTCTCCGGGAAATATTAAAGGCGGTCTCTCTACTTTAGAAGAAAAAGCCTTAGGCGGGATCAGCAAGGGCGGCAGCAGTTCAATCAATCAGATCTTAAAGTATGGCGAGCTCCCTGCAGAAAAAGGACTTGTGATCATGGATACGCCGGGTTATGATATCGAATCTGTCACAGGTATGGCTGCCGGTGGTGCACAGATTTGCGTCTTTACGACTGGGCGCGGAACTCCCATCGGCAATCCGATCATGCCGATGATCAAAATCACCGGAAATAAAATGACCTATAAGAATATGGAGGATAATATTGACTTAGATCTTTCTCCTATTGTTGAAGGAAAAATGTCGCTTGAAGAAGGAGGACAACTGATCCTGGAT
>DATGVB010000033.1:0-2681 GCA_035300805.1 Tetragenococcus sp.
ATTGAAATGATGGATGCTGATAAAGGAGCTGTTTGATTTTGCCCAAAAGAACAGATATAAAAAAAATACTTGTCATCGGATCAGGGCCCATTACGATCGGTCAGGCAGCTGAATTTGATTACGCGGGTACACAAGCTTGTCTGTCTTTAAAAGAAGAAGGTTATGAAGTTGTTCTGGTCAATTCAAACCCGGCAACGATCATGACAGATACTAAAATAGCCGATAGAATCTACATTGAACCACTGGCTTTAGAATTTGTCTGTCGTATTTTGCGTAAAGAACTGCCTGATGCGATTTTACCCACTTTGGGTGGCCAGACAGGGCTGAATATGGCTTTAGAGTTGTCAGAAGCTGGAATTCTGTCAGAACTTGAAATCGAGCTTTTAGGAACTGACCTTGCTGCGATCAAGAAAGCTGAAGATCGCGACTTATTCAAACAATTAATGGAAGAACTAAAACTGCCGATCCCTGCTTCGACCATTGTGGATAATGTAAGAGAAGCCTTGGTTTTTGCCGAAAAAATCGGCTATCCCGTAATTGTGAGACCTGCTTTTACACTTGCCGGTAGTGGAGGAGGGATCTGTAGCAACGAAACAGAACTGCGCTATATTACTGAATATGGTTTACATCTGTCGCCAGCAGATCAGTGTCTGATTGAGAAAAGTATCGCCGGTTTTAAAGAAATTGAATATGAAGTAATGCGCGATGCGGCGGATAATGCCTTAGTTGTCTGCAATATGGAAAATTTTGATCCAGTGGGAATTCACACTGGAGATTCGATCGTTTTTGCACCTAGTCAAACTTTATCTGACCGTGAGTACCAATTACTAAGGGATGCTTCTTTAAAAATCATCCGCGCTTTAAAAATAAAAGGTGGCTGTAATGTACAATTAGCTCTTGATCCGGATAGTTTTCAATATTATGTGATTGAAGTAAATCCGAGAGTATCACGTTCTTCAGCTTTGGCGAGTAAGGCAACTGGCTATCCGATTGCAAAAATTGCAGCAAAAATTGCAGTCGATTTAACTTTGGATGAAATAAAAAATCCAGTGACTCGAACTAGCTACGCTCAGTTTGAACCTGCCTTAGATTATGTTGTTGCTAAAATTCCTCGCTGGCCTTTTGATAAATTTGAAGAGGCTGACAGAAAATTAGGCACGCAGATGAAAGCAACTGGCGAAGTGATGGCAATAGGGCGTAGTATTGAAGAAGCTTTATTAAAAGCTGTTCGTTGTCTTGAAATTGGTTCTATTCATTTGGAACTGGCAGAGTTACCAACCAGATCAGATGATGATCTAACCCAAAAGCTCATCTGGGCCCAGGATGACCGTCTTTTTTATATCGCCGAAGCACTACGGCGAGGCTACAGCATTGAAGAAATTAATAGTCTGACAAAAATAGATCTCTTATTTCTCGATAAAATATTACATATAATCGAGTTGGAAGCAGAGCTTAAAAAACACAGAAAAGATTTTGATTGTTTGAAACTAGCAAAACAATATGGTTTTTCTGACAATAAGATTGCTCAATTATGGCAAATGCAGGAAAATGAACTACGAGAATATCGTAAAAGCAAAAAACTTTTACCAGTCTTTAAAATGGTCGATAGTTGTGCAGGTGAATTTCGTGCTGCGACCCCTTATTTTTATAGCACTTACGAATGGGAGAATGAAAGTAAAGCAAGTGAAAAACAGGCAATCATAGTCTTAGGATCTGGCCCCATCCGGATCGGTCAAGGGATTGAATTTGATTATGCTACTGTTCACTGTGTCGATGCCATTCAAAAAGCTGGTTATAAAGCCATTGTAATTAATAACAATCCTGAAACAGTTTCGACGGATTTTTCAATCTCTGACAAATTATATTTTGAACCTCTGACCTTAGAAGATGTTTTAAATGTCACTGACTTAGAAAATCCGCTGGGCGTGATCGTACAATTTGGAGGACAAACTGCCATTAATTTAGCTGCTCCTTTAACAAAGGCCGGCGTCCATATTTTAGGAACTTCTCTTGAAAATCTTAATCGCGCAGAAGATCGAGATTTATTCGAGCAAACTTTAGAAAGTCTTGGTATAGCTCAACCACTTGGTACTACAGCGGCAAACGAAAAGCAGGCCAGCGAGATTGCTCAAACGATCGGATATCCTGTTTTGGTACGGCCCAGTTATGTTTTAGGCGGTAGAGCAATGCAGATCATCCAAAATTCTGATGATTTAAAGACTTATATGAAAAACGCCGGCAAAACTTCTTATGATCATCCGGTCTTGATCGACCGTTACTTAAATGGCAAAGAGTGTGAAGTGGATGCTATTTGTGATGGCCAGCAAGTGTTGATTCCGGGGATCATGGAACATATCGAAAAAGCAGGCGTCCACTCAGGCGATTCTATGGCTGTTTATCCACCTCAGAGTTTATCAGCTGAAAACACAGCTACGATTGTTGCCTACACCAAAAAACTGGTTTTGGGTTTGAAGTGTAAAGGAATTATGAATATTCAATTTGTCATTTGTGATCAAAAAGTCTATGTTATCGAAGCTAATCCGCGAGCCAGTCGTACATTACCTTTTTTAAGTAAAGTCACTGGAATACCCATGGCTCAGCTTGCAACAGCTGTAATCCTGGGTGAAAATTTAAAAAATTTAGGTTATAATGAAGGTCTATATCCCTCGAGTGAGCGGGTA
>DATGVB010000034.1:0-9391 GCA_035300805.1 Tetragenococcus sp.
ATGACCAATGTAACTGTAAAAAATCGGGTTTCTTTAAAAGACTACAATAGCCCCTTATTAGAAATGGAAGTGGCTTTTTTGGTAGATGAAGCAGTTTTACCGACCGATTCAGTTGAAGATGTTTTTAAAAAATGTCGGGTAGCTCCTTGTATGGAAATTCCTGATGGGCGTTATGAAGACTGGTTTCCCAAAACAACGCTGTATGAAGTAATTGCTGATGGAGCCGTTAATGGGGCTGTTGATTATGGCAAGGCCCAAAAGTTAACTTATGCGGATGTAGATAATATCAAAGCTACTTTGACTTTTAATGGTGAATTTGTCAAAGAAGGTCCTTCTACTGAAGTTTTAGGTCACCCGGCCAAGGCTGTTTTATGGTTAGCTAAAGAGTTGGAAAAACATGGCAAGAAAATTGAAGTTGGTCAATTCATTTCTTCTGGTACCTTTGTTTTACCGGAAAACCTGAAAAAAGGGCATTACAAAGCTGACTTTGAAAACTTAGGCAGTGTCGAACTAGAAGTTACTGCTTAAAATAAAAAGACTGAAAATCAATTCTGATTTTCAGTCTTTTGCTTTTGCAATTGAGTTGATTTTTGCGGACTTAGTTTACCTAAGGCGACTAATTTTTGCTCGATCATTGTTAATACTTCATGGCGATCTTTTAGACAGTGAACAAAATCATATTTTTGGCGGTCGATCGTTAATAAAATTCCGGCTGGATAACCTGCGGCCCATTTTTCGTAGGACTGATGAACACGGTGATAATAATACGAGGCTGGGGTCACGTTTGATATTTTCCATTTTTCTACCCCGTTTTTGAATTTCACTGATTGCATGCTCTGCATCAATTTTTAAATAAATTGTCAGATCAGGAAGTCCGTTCCAGACAGTTCCATTGACATTGGCCTGCATTTCTTGTAATAAAGCAACATAGACATTGAAGGATTCATCATCAATTTCCCCATGATCATGAAGCTGTGAAGCCATTACAAAATCAGAAGCCAAAGAAGAATCCATCACTGCATTTTCCTGGGTGATCGCACGGCGTAATTGCTGATAACGAAAAGTCAAAAAAGCAATTTGCAGTATGGCGCCAACGGACTGACGACTTTTTTTACCAGCAGCATAAAATCTTTCCAGCATATTAATGATAAGGCCGTTATTTTCGACATCTTCATAATAAACGGGAGACTGTAAATCTTCAGCCAGAATTTTAGCTAAAGAAGTTTTTCCCGCCGCAATTGTTCCCATGATATAAATCAAAGACAAAACCTCCTTATACTGACTATTTTCTCAAGTGAATGAGTGTTTTGTCCAATAAAAAGTGCGACTGGCTAAAATTATGAACAGCCAGTCGCACTTTTTATTATTAAAGTTGTTTGACATTTAAGGCGCGTATCGCATTTAAGACTGCAATTATCATGACACCGACATCAGCAAAGATGGCTAGCCACATATTGGCAATACCAACAGCTCCTAAAATAAGACAGATAAACTTAACTATCAAGGCAAAAGAAATGTTCTGATAAACGATCCGCATACATTTTCGGGCAATTTTGATTGCTTTTGTAATCTGTAAAGGATCATCATCCATCAAAACTACATCGGCTGCTTCAATGGCCGCATCAGAGCCTAGAGCCCCCATCGCAATACCAATGTCAGCTCTAGTTAACACGGGGGCATCGTTGATCCCGTCACCCACAAAGGCCAACTGTTCTTTTTCTGATTTTTTACTAAGTAGTTCTTCTACTTCAGTGACCTTGTCAGCAGGTAAAAGATTACTGTGATATTCATCAATGGCTACTTCAGCAGCAATTTTCTTTGCTACTAAGTTATTGTCGCCAGTCAGCATGATCGTTTTTTTCACACCGTTTACTTTTAGCGTTCCTAACGCTTCTTTAGTCGTCGGTTTGAGCTGATCACTAATGACTATGTGACCGACATAGTTGTCATCGATCACGATATGGACGATGGTACCACTGCTGTGGCAAGGCTGATAATCGGTTTTTAGATTTTTCATTAATTTCTCATTACCGCAAGCGATTTTTTTCCCATCAACAGTCGCAACAACTCCTTGGCCGCTGATTTCCTTAATATCTTTGACTCGTCTACGATCGATTTTTTTACCATAAGCTTTTTGTAAGCTTTTACTGATTGGATGGGTGGAGGAACTTTCGGCTAAAGCGGCATATTCAATTAATTCATCTTTAGCTAATTTAGGATAATGCACACCACTAACTTCAAAAACACCTTGAGTCAAAGTTCCCGTTTTATCAAAAACCAGATATTTTGTTTGCGCTAAGCCTTCCAGATAATTGGCTCCTTTAATTAAAATACCCGACTTACTGGCACCGCCGATCCCGGCGAAGAAGCTTAGTGGAACGCTGATCACCAAGGCGCAGGGACAACTGATCACTAGGAAAACAAGCGCCCGATAGACCCAGATCTCCCAGCCGGGTGTAAGCCCTAAGACTAAGATACGAAAAAGCGGAGGTAGGACCGCTAGAGCTAGTGCACTAAAACAAACGATTGGCGTATAGATGCGAGCAAAGCGTGAAATAAAGTTTTCTGATTTTGCTTTATTAGAACTAGCATTCTCTACTAATTCAAGGATTTTAGAAACAGTGGACTCACCAAAATTCTTGGTTGTCTGTATGGTCAGTACTCCCGTTAAATTGATGCACCCACTAACGACTTCATCGCCGCTTTGCACATCACGTGGTAAGCTTTCACCTGTTAAAGCACTAGTATTTAAAGTAGAGCTCCCTTTTAAGACTTTACCATCTAGAGGGATTTTTTCTCCCGGTTGAACAATAATCTGACTGCCAAGTGCAACTTCATCAGGAGCGACGCGCAGCAGTTTACCTGCTTGTTCCACATTGGCATAGTCAGGACGGATGTCCATCAATTCACTGATGTTTTTCCGGCTTCTGCCCACCGCATAACTTTCAAACCATTCGCCGATTTGATAAAAAAGCATAACTGCAATGGCTTCGTTATAATCACCGCTCTTTTCATAAATGGCTAAAGCAAAAGCACCGATCGTTGCAACCGACATCAAAAAGTTCTCGTCAAAAACTCGCCCGTTTAAAATTCCGTAGCCAGCTTTTCTTAAAATGTCATAACCGATAATCAGATAAACGGCCAGATATAAAGTTAATTGTAAAAATCCTGTGATTGGTGCGAAATAAAGAACAACTAATAAAATACTGCTAGCAATGATGCGATATAATCGCTTTTTTTGTTTTTTAGTCAAGAAATCATCTCCTCAGTGACTAAATTAAAGCTCGATCTCAAAGTCAGGTTCAATTTTTTTGCAAGCTTTAGCAACAGCTTTCATCACTTTTTTGGGTTCGGTACTTTCTTCAAAAGAAACAACCATTTTTTGCGTCATATAATTGACATTCGCTTCTTTGATGCCAGCCACTTTATTGGCTGCATTTTCCATTAAATTAGCACAGTTGGCACAGTCGACTTCAATTGGATAAGTTTTTTTCATGAAAATTCCTCCTAAAATTTCATATTAACAATTAAACATTCGTTTAATCTTCACACTTGTAGTATAATAGCATTGAGAAAAATAAGCAAGTACTAAAAAATAAATTTTTTATTTAAAAAGGAGATTTTTATGTCTGAAATAAAATTACCCCATAAACATGGGGAAGGTGAAGAAAGTCGTCATTTAAAAGAGGAAGTTAACAAAGTGGATCGCTTTCAGGCAGTTGCGGAAGTTTTTAAGCAGCTGGGGGATACCACTCGTTTGCGTATTTTCTGGTTATTGTGTCATTGTGAAGAATGTGTGGTCAATATTGCTGCTTTTTTAGAACTATCTAGTCCGGCAGTGTCGCATCATTTGCGAACTTTGCGGACACATGGTCTCATCGTCAGTGAACGAATCGGCAAAGAAGTTTATTATAAGGCAGCTGATAGCAGGCAAAGTAAGTTATTACATGAAACAATTGAAAAAGTGATGGAAATTACGTGTCCAGAAGAGGAGTGAATCAGATGGAAAAAACTCGAACTGAAAAAGATTCTTTAGGGCCGGTAGAAATACCTGCAGAGTCTCTATGGGGGCCTCAGACTGAACGTAGCCGACATAATTTTATGACTGGACCTAAGATGCCACTAGCAGTAATTCGTGCTATTTTAGCAATTAAAAAAACAGCGGCACAAACAAATCTGGAATTAGCGCAGTTAGATCAAGTAAAAGCCCAAGCGATCATTACAGCTGTCTGCCACTTAGAGAAAATGTCAGATAGTGAATTACGGACTCATTTTCCCTTAGTGGTTTATCAGACTGGTTCAGGGACCCAAAGCAATATGAATGTTAATGAAGTGATCGCCCATCTGGCTAATGTAAAAGTTCAGCCCAATGACGATGTGAATTGCGGTCAAAGTTCTAATGATGTCTTTCCTACTGCCATGCATCTGGCTAGTTTACAAGCGGTAAATGAGCTGATTTGTGTACTTAGAGAAATGATTGTTGTGCTTAAGCAAAAAAAAGCGGACTATTGGCAAGTGGTCAAAATCGGGCGGACACATTTGCAAGATGCTACTCCGCTGACTTTCGGTCAAGAATTGTCAGGTTACCAAAGCACGTTAGAACACGATCTTACTTTTATTGATCAGTTAAAAATAAGTCTTTATGAATTAGCCATTGGCGGGACGGCTGTCGGCACTGGCTTGAATGCACATCCTCTTTTTGCCAAAAAAATAACCGAAAAATTAAGTTGTATTTATCAAGAACCCTTTACTTCCAAAAGTAATAAATTCTACGGTTTAGCAGCTCACTCGCCTTTAAATGCACTTCATGGTGCTTTGAAAACTTTAGCTAGTGATCTGTTGAAAATTGCTAACGACATCCGACTGTTAGCTTCTGGACCAAGATCAGGTTTGGGCGAGATTTGCTTACCAGCTAATGAGCCAGGCTCTTCCATCATGCCTGGCAAAGTCAATCCGACCCAGACAGAAGCTTTGACCATGGCAGCTGTACGTGTAATGGGCAACGATACAACAATGACAATTGCAGCCAGTCAGGGAAATTTTGAATTGAATGTCTATAAGCCTTTACTGATTGCTACTTTTCTGGAGTCAGTCGATTTATTAACAAAGAGTATCCGATCTTTTACTGAAAAATGTCTTGTCGGTATGACCGTAGATGCTGAACATATGCAAGACTTAGTGGATCGCTCCTTGATGACAGCGACAGCATTGACCCCTTATTTGGGCTATGAAGAGACTGCTAAGATTGCTCAGCTGGCACAAAAGAATAACTGGAGCTTAAAAAAAGCAGCTTTAGCTTCTGGAAAAGTCAGTTCAGCTGACTTTGACCGTTGGATAGAACCGCTGAAAATGACTAATTTACCAGAGTCAGAGAACTGAATCTCGAAGACTTTGAGTAGATAGCGCCTTGATCTACTCAAACTATTGAAGACTTGGAGTAGATAGCGCCCTGATCTACTCAAACTATTGAAGACTTGGAGTAGATAGTGCCTTGATCTACTCAAACTCTCGAAGACTTGGAGTAGATAGTGCCTTGATCTACTCAAACTATTAAGAACTTAGAGTAGATCATTTTGGCTTCTCTATTTAAAGATAAAAAAATTAAAAATGATGTAGCAAGATTTCAGCTAACAAAACAGATTTTTGTTATACTGTAAGTTAGGATGAAGAAATAGGAGTGAAAAAATTTGAGTATTTTTAAAGATTTAAAGCAGTATCGATCACTCGTCTTGCTTGTCTTGTTATTGACTTTCGGCAATTCGATCGGAGAATTATTACTGCCCAAATTAATGTCAAAAATTATTGATATAGGCGTTACAAATAAAAATATTTCCTATATTTTACAAGTAGGTATACTGATGATCGGAGTAACGTTACTGACAATTTTAGTCAGAGCAACAGCAGCTTATTTTTCTGCTAAGACATCTATGTTGTTTTCACGGGATCTGAGAAAGCGGATGTTCAATAAAGTCAATCGCATGACCTTTGATGAGACAGAGTCTTTTGGTATCTCATCACTGATTACACGGACAACCAATGATGTAGCTGTCATAGAACAGCTTGTATTAATGGGTTTACGTCCCTTCGCACGGGCTCCATTCACCTTTATCGGCGGTTTGATCATGGCTTTTACTACTAGCATCCGTTTATCGCTGGTTATTTTTCTTAGCTTGCCCTTTTTAGGTGCGGTTTTGTATTTTGTCATAAAAATCGTTATTCCTTATTTTCCCATATTACAACAAGCACTGGATCGAATAAATTTATTACTACGTCAGCGGCTCACCGGTTTAAAGGTTATTCGGGCTTTTTCTCGTGACCAAGAAGAAGAGGAGAACTTTGAAGCGGCAAATGATAAATACTTCAGGATCGGCTTAAAAGTCAATCGGGTAATGCAGACGATCAATCCTATTTTGACTTTGATTTTAAATCTAGCAATCGTGGCAACTCTATTATTAGGGGCCCGCTATGTCCAGTCAGGTACATTGTCCATTGGGGCTCTCATGGCCTTTATCCAATATATCACTCAAGTCTTGACGGCCGTTATTATGGTGACGCGCATGATGTCGATGTTACCGCGTAGTGTCGCTTCAATTGAACGGCTCAACGCTGTCTTAAGTTATCCCTCACGGCAAGTTGGTGGCAGTCAGGTTTTAAATCAGCCAATTAACACACTTGAAGCCAAAGATATGACTTTTTATTATCCTGATGCCCAGCTGCCTGCTTTGAAAAAAATGAATTTTTCTTTACACCAGGGTGAAATTCTGGGTATTATTGGCGGAACAGGATCTGGGAAATCAAGTCTTTTAAAACTATTATTGCAGTTTTATGATCCTACTCAAGGAGAACTGTTAGTAAATGGTAAAGCTATTCAATCTTTGAATCCAGAAAGCGTGCGGGAACAAATCAGTTATGTCCCACAACAAAATTATTTTTTCTCTGAAAGTATTCGCGGCAATTTATTTTATAGCAATCCAAATGCCAGCGATGAAAAAATGCTGGACAGTCTGGAAATTGCGCAGGCGCTACAGTTTTTGCCTAAAGAAAAACCTTTAGAAAAAAAAGTAGCTCGTGGCGGTCATAACTACTCGGGCGGTCAAAGACAAAGACTGGCGATTTCGCGTGCCTTAACTCGGAATGCTTCACTTTACATTTTTGATGATTCCTTTTCAGCTTTGGATTATAAGACCGATCATAAGTTACGCCAGTCTCTAAGTAGCCAGTTAGATCATGCCATGACGATCATTGTTGCTCAAAGAGTTGCAACCATTCGTCATGCCGATAAAATTCTGGTACTAGAAAATGGTAAAGTTCAAGGCTTGGGTTCGCATGAAGAATTGATGAGAACTAATCAGGTTTATCGTGAGATTGCGATCTCTCAGGGAGAAGGTGCTCAGTCATGAAAGAAAATTTTTATGCTACAACGCCAACGAGCTGGCAGACGATCAAACGTCTTTTTGTCTATTTAAAAAATTATCAGGGAATTTTGTTATTGTCTTTGATCATGACGGTTTTTTCAACTGGGATCGAAGTTGCCACACCTGTCATGATGGGAGCGATTTTGAATCATCTGCAAGTAGCTATGACGGATAAAAGCAACTTGGACTTGTCTTATATCAGTAAAACGGCGTTCTTTTTGGTTACAGCCTATGTTTTACTAGCCATCAGCAATATTATTGTGGAGCGTTCTTTAGTCAGACTGTCTCAATCTCTGATCAAAATTTTACGAACAGAAGTTTCTGAAAAAATTAAACGTATCCCTTTATCTTATTTTGACCAGCATTCAACGGGAGATTTGTTAAGCCGAATTACAAATGATGTAGAAACAATTGGACGCAATGTCCAGCTTAGTGTCAGTCAAATTATCAATAGTCTCTTGATGTTTGTGGGAATTATTGTGATGATGCTTTATATCAGTCCGGTTTTATTCTTGGTTTTTTTAGTTACCGTTCCTTTGAATATTTTAGCAACCAAAGTGATAATGGGGCGTTCACAGAAATACTTTAAAGCAAAAGCAGAAGGTTTGGGAGCGATGGTCGGTTATGTAGAAGAAAATTTTACAGGAACAGATCTTATTAAGGCTTATAATTACCAAGAGCAGTCTAACCAAGAATTCAAAGTATACAATGATCATTTGTATGATGTTTCTTATCGAGCGAGTTTTATGGCAGGAATTTTAAATCCTATGATGACTTTCATCGGGAATGTAGCCTATGTTTTAATTGCCATTGTAGGAGGCTTACTGGTGGTCAGTCAGACAATTATGGTAGGCGATGTCTTGGCCTTTATTCAATACAGCCAGAATATTCGCCGACCGATCGATGTAATTGCTGAAATGGCCAATACCTTGCAAGAAACCATTGCTTCAAGTAATCGGGTCTTCCAGTTTTTAGATGCACCGGAAGAAAAAGAAGAAGATCGTAATCAAATCATTTTGCCCGTTCAGACGATTGAACTGGACCATATTGCCTTTGAATATGAGAAAAATCAACCGGTCATTTCTGATCTGAATTTAACAGTCCACCAAGGCGAAACGATTGCTATTGTTGGTCATACTGGAGCTGGTAAAACAACATTAGTCAACTTACTGCTGCGTTTTTATGATGTCACTAAAAACAGTATTAAAATCAATGGTATTGATATTAAAAGTGTACCCAGAAATAATCTTCGCTCTTTATTCGGCATGGTCCTGCAAGATACTTGGCTGATCCAAGGGACCGTTTATGACAATATTTTATATGGAAATGTCAATGCAACAAAAGAAGAAGTGATCGAGGCATCCAAACAAGCGCACGCCCACCACTTTATTGAAACATTACCCAAAGGTTATCAGACGATCCTGAATGAAGATGCCACCAATATCTCTCAGGGACAGCGTCAGTTACTGACGATTGCCCGGGCTTTTGTCAGTGATCCTGCGATTCTGATTCTAGATGAGGCGACCTCTTCAGTAGATACTCGTACAGAGCAATTGATCCAAAAAGGTATGGCGAATTTAATGAAAGGGCGGACTAATTTTGTGATCGCCCATCGTTTGTCGACTATTGTAGACGCCGATAAAATTTTAGTGATGGATCAAGGAGATATTGTCGAACAAGGCAATCACCAAGAATTATTAGCCAAAAATGGAGTTTATGCAGAATTATACAACAGTCAATTTGCTAATTAATGAATGAGAGGCAAAAAAATGGAAGAACTGATCCAAACGTTCAATGAACGACGAGGAGATTTGTGGACAGAATTATTACATCATCTGGGGATTTCGCTAATTTCTTTGATGATCGCGATGCTGATTGCGATCCCACTGGCGATCTGGGTGGTACGGCGGCCTAAAATTGCTGAAATTGGTTTACAGATTGCCGGCATCCTGCAGACGATCCCTTCACTGGCATTA
>DATGVB010000035.1:0-5941 GCA_035300805.1 Tetragenococcus sp.
TTGTCTGGCTGATTTTTTTTATCAGGCGATAATTGAACCATTCGGCATACCTTTGGGTGCTTTAACGACCCGCAATTTACCATTTTTTTCATCTTCAGCTGAAAGGATCATCCCCTGGCTGACCTGTCCGCGCATTTTACGAGCTTTCAAGTTTGCTACAATCACTACTTTAGTTCCGATTAAAGTCGTCGGATCAGGATAAAATTCTGCAATCCCTGAAAGGATCTGACGGTCTTGATCATCGCCACAAGCAAGTCTAAATTGCAGCAGCTTATCAGCTCCCTCGACTTTTTTGCAATCAATAACTTCAGCTACTTTTAATTCAACTTTATCAAAATCAGCATATTTGATTTCTTTTCCTTTCGTGGAAACTAAAGTTGTTTCATTCGGATCCCACTTCACTGACTGATCATTATTCTGCGCGCCTTCTGCCATCTTTTTTTGAATATAGGAAACTTCAGCTTCTACATCCAAGCGCGGGAAAATCGGCGTTCCTTTAGCCACTACTTTGGTAGCTGCAGGAAATTCTCCAAAGCGCAGTTCTTTAAGTTCCATGTCTTCTTCTTTTAGACCTAATTGCTTGAAGATTTTTTTAGGAGTTTCGATCATGATCGGTTGTAATAAAATTCCCACGATTCTTAGACTTTCAGCTAAATGAACCATGACACTATTTAGTTCCGCTTCTTTACTTTCATCTTTGGCTAATTTCCATGGTTCTGTCTCATCAATATATTTATTCGCACGTGAGACCAAGCTCCAGATTTCTGCTAAAGCCGTGTTAAATTCCATCTTATCCATTGCTTGACGATAACGTCCAACTACATTGGCCGCCGTTGTCGATAATTCACTATCAAAAGATGTTACTTTAGAGGCATAGCTAGGCACGATCCCGTCGCAATATTTATTGATCATCGCAACAGTACGATTTAATAAATTACCTAGATCATTAGCCAGATCGAAGTTTACGCGATCAACAAAGTCTTCAGGAGTAAAAACACCGTCACTGCCAAAAGGTACTGAGCGTAGTAAATAATAACGTAAAGCGTCTAATCCATAACGTTCTACTAACATTTCCGGGTAGACTACATTACCTTTGGATTTAGACATTTTACCGTCTTTCATCAGCAGCCAGCCATGACCGTAAACTTGCTTAGGTAATGGCAAGTCTAATGCCATTAACATGATCGGCCAATAAATCGTGTGAAAACGAACGATTTCTTTACCTACCATGTGCACATCGGCCGGCCAATATTTTTGGAAATTACGATCATCTTCAGAACCATAGCCAAGAGCCGTAATATAGTTGGATAAAGCATCGATCCAGACATAAACAACATGTTTTGGATCTGCATCGATCGGAATTCCCCAGGAAAAAGTGGTTCTTGAAACAGCTAGATCTTCTAAGCCTGGTTCAATAAAGTTTTTCAGCATTTCATTTTTGCGTGATTCTGGTTTGATAAAATCAGGATGGTCTTCATAGTACTGCACTAAACGATCTGCGTACTTACTCATTCTGAAAAAGTAAGATTCTTCTTTGACTAATTCAACTTCATGACCACTAGGAGCCTTGCCACCGATAACTTTACCTTCATCATCACGGTAGACTTCAGCTAATTGGGTTTCAGTAAAAAATTCCTCATCAGATACTGAATACCATCCTTCATATTCACCTAAGTAAATATCGCCTTGATCAAGTAACTGTTGAAAAATTTTACGAACGCCTTTTTGATGGTAATCGTCTGTAGTCCGGATAAATTTATCGTAACTAATGCCTAATGTTTTCCATAACTTTTTAATATCTGCAGCCATTTTATCCACGTATTCTTGTGGTTTTACGCCTAATTCTTTTGCTTTCTGTTCTATTTTCTGACCATGCTCATCTACACCGGTCAAATAAAAAACATCAAATCCCATCAAACGCTTATAGCGTGCAACAGCATCACAAGCGATTGTGGTATAAGAATTTCCAATATGTAATTTACCACTTGGATAATAGATTGGCGTTGTAATATAAAAAGTTTCTTTTTCAGCCATGGGTAAATATTCCTCCTCTTAAAACGGTTCTATACTTTTGGTAGTATAACATATTTTTAGCTAAACTGTTCTATTTTTTCGATATTAGCTGTCTAAGTCAGCCGTTTATAACTTATAGTTGAACACAGCAAGCCCTATCCAGCTATATTTTGGGTAAAATTCTAAGGAAAAATGTGCTACAATCGATTTAGGATAATTTACAAATAAGTTGAGAAAATGGGGGAGTACTATGCAATTCTCTTCTAAAGAAGAAGAAAAAAAATATTATCAGCATATTGCAAGTGAAGCAGAATTTCTAAATTGGTACAAAAAACAAGAACGACCTACTTATGAAAAACCATCTGTTACAGTAGATATGGTTCTCATGTGTTATAACAAAAGCCAAGATCAGCTAAAAGTTCTATTGATTCAGCGGCGCGGGCACCCTTATCGCAATTCCTGGGCACTTCCAGGAGGTTTTGTGAAGTCAGATGAAGCAACTGAAGATAGTGTCATTCGCGAAACCAAGGAAGAGACCGGCGTAGTAATTTCACAAAGAAATATTGAGCAATTACACACTTTCAGCCGCCCTGATCGCGATCCGCGCGGCTGGGTGATCACAGTCAGCTACTCAGCCTTCATTAACGAAGAAAAACTTTTAGCCGGTGACGATGCAAATCAGGCTCGCTGGTTTTCGATTGAACGCAAAGACGATGAACTCTTTTTAACCGATAAACAAATTAAAATTAAGCTGAATTTACAGACCAGACAATCTACAGGAAAAGATGCGTTAGCATTTGACCATGCGGAAATCATTGTCAAAGCCTTTAAGCGTATTTTAAATAAAATGGATCATGCGCCACAAGTGCTGCAGGTCCTAGGCGATGACTTTACGATCACTGAAGCCAGAAAAGTTTTTGCCAAGTTCCAAGGAGTCGATTATCATAGCATTGACCATTCGAATTTCAAAAAAAGTTTAGTTTCCTTTTTTGAAGAAATTGGTGAACGGCCAAGTGGTATCGGGCGGCCTTCCAAACTTTATCGTTTAAAAGAGAATTTTTATGAAAAAAATTAAAGCGTATACCAAAGGCTGTCACATAATATTATGTGACAGCCTTTGCGGTTTTTCATAATTAGTGAACAAAATTTCCTAGAAACAAAAGTCCATGACTTTTTTTATAACCTAGGCGATCCCTGGCGTCCCTTCCAGTTCATAGTTTAATTAAGGGGATTGTTTTTGCCCCAATTGCTCGATCAAGTCACTTTTATTCGACTCAATTCCTTTAGGTAAATCAATGAAAATAACTTGTTTGCCATACCAACTGGCCTTATAAAGAATTTTGCGTACAAAAAAGCTCCAATCAGATTCGCAAAATTTTTTATTTTCTGAAAAATCAGGTCGACGTTCAAGATAAATCGTATCAAAATCACGCACTAAACTGTATGTTGCTTGGTCAATATAATCTTTACACTGATCGTTTCTAGCATTGCGTAACTTTTCTACTTTAACCTTTTGTTTCTGATAATTTTTAGCTTTTTCTAATCGTACATCTCTTTTTTTGGCTGCTGTTGCGCGAACTTGTAATTTTTTATTAGCCTTTTCCAGCAGCGTTTGAACATTTTTTTGTTCTAAGCTAGGCCAGTTAAGCGGCTTAGAAAGTTGGAACAAGTGATAGGGACAATAAGAGACCCCAATATTTTCCATTGTTTTAGGTAATGGTTTAATTTCTTCTAAGCACAAGATCGATACAAAAAACAATTGATTATTTTTAGCTGAAATCGTAGCAGACTTGATCGTACCTTTAATTTTCCGATGCTGATTAACTGCAATCAGCGATTTTAATTTAGGTAATTTCAACTGGCCATCCTGAAAATAAATCGTGTGTTTTTGATTGTTGGTCGTATAAGACTGCCAACTGCTTTTTTTAGTTTTTAATTTTGGAAAACCGGCTCGATTACTAAAATAATTTTTAAAAGCCCGATCTAAATTACGCTGAGCATTTGCTAAAGCCAGACTATCCGTTTTTTTTAAAAACGGATAGTCTGCTTTTAACATTGCTGGAGTGATATTAGACCATGCAACTCCCTTTTGCAAAGCCACTTGTCTAGCATGCAATAAATGGTTATAAGTAAAACGGACACAGCCAAAAGTCTGAATGAAATACTGAATCTGTGCTTTATCAGGATATATTCTAAACTTATAAGCTTTTAAAACCTTCATGATGTCTCCTTTACGAAACAGAACATTATAGCTTGTTGGCCACTTTTTTAGCCGCTAATTTTTCCTCATAATGGGCTTTTTCATCTTCGGCGGCATAAACATAATGGCCTGGGGCAATTTCTAGCATGTGACGCTCTTTATCCCCATTATCCTGAGCGCCATCATATTTAATTCGCTTACGCCCACGTTCATACTCTGGATCAGGTAATGGGATCGCAGAAAGTAAACTTTCGGTATAAGGATGAACACCATTATAATAGACATCATCACTAGTCCCTACTTCTAACAATTTACCATTATGCATAACTCCAATACGATCGCTGATATGTTTTACCATTGACAAGTCATGAGCAATAAATAAATAGGTCAGATTGTGTTCCTTTTGCAGATCTTGCAATAAATTAACAACTTGAGCTTGAATGGATACGTCCAAAGCTGAAATAGGTTCATCACAAATAATAAATTTGGGATCGACAGCAAGTGCCCTGGCAACTCCGATCCTTTGCCTTTGACCACCAGAAAACTCATGCGGATAACGCGTTCCGTGATTAGGGTTTAGCCCGACAGTACGTAATAGGTCATCGACCTTCTGGTTACGTTCCTTTTCATTTTTAGCTAAACCGTTAATATCGATCCCCTCAGCGATAATATCGCGAACTTTCATCCGACCATTTAATGAAGCATAGGGATCCTGGAAAATCATCTGAACATCACGACGAAATTTTTTCATAGTGGCTTGCCCATGTAATTTCATTACGTCTTGACCATCAAACTCGATTGTGCCGGCTGTTGGCTGATTCAAGCGAATGATCGTTCTGCCAGTAGTCGATTTACCACTGCCTGATTCACCCACTAGGCCAAAAGTCTCCCCTTCGTAGATATGGAAAGTAATGTCATCGACAGCTTTTACTTCGTCTTTGCGTCCAACATTAAAATATTGTTTTAAATGTTTGACATCAACTAGCACTTTTCTCATTTACTTTCCCCCCATTTTCGTCTTTTGTTTTTCAGCATATTGTTCCCAGCGCAGCTTGATTTCTTTAGGGGGTTCAACCTTAGGCGCCTGAGGAGCCAACAGCCATGTAGCCGCCTTATGTGTTGGCGACACTTCAAAAAACGGCGGTGTTTTTTCAGTATCCACTTTCATGGCAAACTCATTGCGGGGATAAAATGCATCGCCAGTCGGTGGTTCCAGCAAATCTGGTGGAGTTCCCGGAATTGCATAAAGCCGATCACCGGTACCCTCTAAAGTCGGCATAGAACCTAACAAGCCCCAAGTATAAGGATGTTGCGGATTATAGAATACTTCTTCTGCCGTACCAATTTCAATAATCTTTCCAGCATACATCACTGCTACTCGATCAGCAACATTAGCAACTACACCTAAATCATGGGTAATAAAAATAATAGATGAATTTACCTTTTGTTGAATATCTTTAAGCAATTCTAATATTTGTGCTTGAATAGTTACATCCAGAGCGGTTGTCGGTTCGTCAGCAATCAATATTTCTGGATAGCAAATCAAGGCAACTGCAATCACAATTCTTTGTCTTTGACCGCCAGAAAATTGATGGGGATAGTTTTTCAAACGTTTTTTAGCATTAGGTATCCCGACTAATTCTAAGAGTTCTAAAGCTTTTGCCATAGCATCTTTTTTAGAGACTTTGGTATGTTTTAATAAAGATTCCGCCACTTGCTTGCCGATTG
>DATGVB010000036.1:0-4088 GCA_035300805.1 Tetragenococcus sp.
CAGCAATCAAATTGCTTTGGCTGTCAGTTTTGTTATTATTGTATTAGTAGCTATTTTAGCTTTTACAAAAAAATGACAGCTTGGAAAAGGAGAAATACAAATGGAACTTTGTTGGCTAACTTTGCATGTAAGAGATTTAAAAACTTCCCTGACTTTTTATCACGATTTGTTAGGATTGCCCATTAATAGTCTAGAAGAAAATGAAGTAATAAAAATGGCGATGCTGGGTAAAAGAGAACAAGTAAAAATCGAACTTTTAGAAGACCCAGCCCATGTAGCAGCTACCAATGGTATTAGTGTAGGAATACAAGTATCTTCTTTAAATCAAAGTATGGCATACTTAAAAAAGAAAAATATTGAAATTCTGCGAGGACCAATTACTCCCAATCCCAATATCAGTTTTTTCTTTATAAGTGATCCAGATGGTTATCAAGTACAGCTGGTGGAAAGTAAGGGATAAAATAACGAGGCTGGGACATATTTTCCAACGATAATAAATTTCCGAAGTTTTTTAAGCTTGCTCCTGCACTCCAGTGGGTCCTCGTCGCAAAAGACGAAGTTTGCTGAATTGCAGGCTTTAATTTTTCGTGAATTATTGTTGGAAAATAATTATGTCCCAGCCTCGCTCATATTTAATTTAAACTTTTTCCCGCTAAACGGTAGCTTAACTGGTTCTTAAGCTCTATCTTCAATCGAATCAATACTATACTTCAAGCGTTGCAACCCTTCAATAACTTTAGAACGTGGACATCCTACATTGAAGCGCAAAAATTGTTCTCCATTTCCACCATAGACTTTCCCATCCATAATGGCAACTTTTCCCTTATGAACAAGTACATCCTGTAGTCTTGTCATTGAAATACCTGAATCACTGATATCTAGCCACATCAAATAAGTTGCCTGACTAGGAACTACTTTAATTTCAGGGACTTCTCTTTGCAAAAACTCTTCAGTATATTGAATATTTTCATCAATATACTTCTTTAAACTCTCCACCCAATAACCACATTTGTTATAAGCAGTCATTGTTGCCAGCATCCCTAGGATACTGGCAGAAGAAAGGCCATCCTGAGCTTTTAAAACAGTTGCGAAATTTTCATGTAGCTCGTTATCTGGTAACAGTGCATAGGAAAACACTAAACCCGGGAAATTAAAGGTTTTTGTGCCAGAGCTGAGGGCAGCCACCTGTGTTTGAGTGATACTTAAAATCGGAATATATTCAACTTGCCGGCGGAGTACGTCCATATGAATCTCGTCTACAATTAAAAAGACTTGATATTTTTGACAAAGAGACACAATTTTTTCTAATTCTGCTTTAGTCCAAACACGCCCTGTTGGATTATGCGGAGAACATAACAGCATGACCTGATTTTCAGGTTGAGCTAGCTTTTCTTCCAAATCCAGAAAGTCAATCTGATAAGTTAGATTCTTATAAATCAATGGGTTTTCTACCAATTTACGTTTATTTGCTTTAATTACTTGATAAAAAGCATCATAAGCCGGTGTCTGTAATACAACTCCGCTATTTTCGGCAGAAATCAGCTGGATCAATTTAGACACTGAATAAATCACAGTTGGACTGTACTGTATCCATTCCGTCTTAATATTAGTTTTAAAACGATTTTCATACCAGTCAATGACACTTACTTTAAAATCATTATGATTCCAACGTGTGTAGCCAAAGACTGGATGTTCCAGCCTTTGTTTTAAAATGGTATTCACCTCGTCGGGAACGGCAAAATCTGTGTCGGAAATCGTAAAAGGAAGCAAACCCGCAACACCAAAACGATCTTGTACAAAATCCCATTGCGTACAATAAGTATGATGACGATCAATCACTTGATCAAAATTCAAAATAACCCCTCCTTGAGTTCAATTTTCTAAATTGCAGTTAAAAATTAATCCCTTTTAAAGAATTAAAAGTTCTTTTGGTGATTGCGTCATAAGCTGTGCTTGACCATTGGAATCGATCCAAATATCATCTTCGATCCTGACTCCACCTTTTTGTGCTAGATAAATGCCTGGCTCAACTGTAAAAGTCATATTTATTTGTATTTTTTCTTCGCTGTCCTGATTTAATAAGGGATATTCATGAACAGTCAGACCCAGCCCATGACCCGTTCCATGAAGAAAATTCTCTTTTCTCCCATGCTCAGCAATATAGTTTCTAGCTGTAGCATCGATTTCCTTTAATTTTCTGCCTACTTGGCAAGCTGCTATGGCTAGTTCTTGTGCATCCAGCGTCAATTGATAAACTTCCAGTAGTTCTGAAGATACATTTCCCATGGCGATTGTTCTGGTTATATCTGAATAGTATTTGTCTTTAAGAAAACCAAAATCAAGTATGACTAGTTCATGGTCCTGAATCACTTTATCTGAAGCATGTCCGTGGGGCAGAGCAGAACGAACTCCAGAAGCGACAATGGTTTCAAATGCTGCACCGTCTGCTCCAATTGAAATGCCATATTGATCAATTTCATTAGCCACTTGTCTTTCAGTCATCCCCGGACGCATGTATTTCAAAATGTGTTCAAAAGTTCTATCGGTAATGTCTGCTGCTTTTTGAATATGTTTTATTTCAGTCGGTTCTTTGATCATCCGTTGATTTTCGATCCAGTTCTGAGTAGAGACCAACTCAATATCCTTATCTAATAAGCCGAGATACTCAGTCACATTCATATCATCACTTTCAATAGCTACTTTCTGATAGTCTTTCTTTTTCAATAACATTTGGATTGTTGGGATCATCTGCATCTCATTATCAATTACTGTAAAATCAGGCGACTGCTTTTTTAACTGTTCAAAATAACGTCCATCAGCAATAATGTACTGTTCCTTAACACCAATTACAGCCTGTCCATAACTTCCGGTAAAACCTGTCATATAATATCTGTTTGCTTTATTATTTATAATAAAAGCATCGATATTCTCTTTTAGCATCTTACTTCTTAATAAACTTAAGCGATTTACTGACAAATTAACAAAGTCCTTTCTTTTTAGTAAAAAGGAAATAAGACAAGAATTTTACTTTCTTGTCTTATTCACGCTTTAAAAATCAAGATCTAAATCATCAAGTAATTTGGCATCTTCTTCTGAAATAGCATTTTTCTTTCTTTTTTCATTATCTAGTTCACGCTTTTCATAAACTTTAAAGAATGGATACCAGATAAGTACCGAAAGGATCAACTGCAGACCATTGACGATCAATCCGCGCCAGTCAAAGGTGGCCAGATAGCCTTCAAAAAAGACTCCTACATAAGGTGGTGTAAAAACAGACATTTTGAGCAGATCAAAATGCATTGCCCAGGCACCGAAAGAGCTGATGATAGGACCGATAATTACGTACGGAATAAAGAATAATGGATTCAAGACAATCGGAGCACCAAACAGAATCGGTTCATTAATCCCAAATAAGGCAGGGATCAGAGCAATCCGGCCAATTTTCTTTTGTGCAACAGCCCGGGAAAACATACACCAGAAAACCAGACCAAAAGTGACTCCGGTTCCGGTAAAGTTACCGAAAGCAGAATCCATTCCAGGCGTAAAGAAATGGGTCAGTTCTAAACCGTTTTTGTAATTGGTAATATTTTCAGCCAGGAATTGAGTCGATATTGGAGCTGTGATTGGACTCAGCACTGCTGGATGAATTCCAAAGAAGAATAATAAACATTGCAAAATCTTCAAGAAGGTATAAGCAAATGGATTATCCATCGAACCCACTAATGGTGCAAAAATCGCCGTAAAGATCATCGGTGGTAATACATTGAATACTTTCAGACAGACGATACGAATAATGACGAAAGCACCAATTACAATAATAGAGACCGGGATCATTTCAAATGACTTGGACACAAAATCAGGTACAGACTCTGGCATTTTGATAGTAAAATTTCTTTTTTTGCACCAGCGAAACAACTCCACTGCTAAAATCGCCCCAAACATCGCCACAAATAGACCCTTAGTTCCAAAATAAGTCGTATCAATTGAACCATCTTTTTTAATATCAACGGCCAACAATAGAAATCCAATCACACCCATGGTCACACAACCCGGAACGTCTAACTTTCTTGAAATTGCCAGATGATAGG
>DATGVB010000037.1:0-5336 GCA_035300805.1 Tetragenococcus sp.
CTTTTGTAAAGTGGTTAACTTCTGTTTTTCTTGACTGGCCGATGATTTGGCATAAGCAACTCTTTGCTGATATTGCTTATGACTCGATAACTGATAACCGACTGCGCAAATTCCCAGCGCTGCCACAGCTGCAATCAAGACCCCAGTTTTTTTCAAATTGGATTTTCCCATTGAGCAATTGCCACTCCTTAATGATTTATTAATTAATTACAGGTGTTAAACATTACTAGTATACCAAATTTTTATTTTTTTTCTACTAATTTTTTAAAAAAATACATTTCCCCAAAAACAATTCTTTGAAATGTGAAATTTTTGCTTTTTTTATGGAAAAAGGCTGGTCAACATTTCCCCTTATGATAGGAAGTTGAAGCTCTTAAATCAAAAAAATAAACGTCTAAACAATAAAACCATACTAAAAAAGTTAAATTACCTTAAAAAGAATAAACAACCTTAAAAATATTCAACAAGATCCCTATTTCCCAGCAGTTTCTTTGTTAATCAACTCTTTTTCACCCTTTTTCTGCCATTTACCCTTATTTCAAATTATTACCTGATTATCTCTCATTTCTGATCCTTTCTATAATAAAGCTACCTCGAGGAATAAAAGAAAAAGGATGAAAGTAATGAAACAAACTGAACTCGATCAACTGCTAGAAGATTATTCCCGTTTATTTTACAAAGTCTTACACAAATGTAGTATTTTCCCTGGTCAAGCGGACTATGAAGACCATTTACAAGAATTACGCTTACTTTTCTTTTTAAGAGCAAAACCCTATGAATCGCGGGCCTTATTTGAGGCTGAAAATAATATCACTTATCTCTTTCGCTTTTTGCTATGGAGTATTATCGATAAAAAACGCAAAAAAGATCCCCATGATTATGAGATCCATGATGAAGAAATTCTGTTGCTGCAAAAAGATGAAGGAGAATTTGCCGAAGTGGAACTGATGGATGAATTTTTATCCATCTACCAGAAACTCAAGGAAAAAGATCAGAGAAAAGTCTTAGCTCTACTCGAAAATAGCGATCTCTCAAGGCAGAATCGTCACCGTTACCGCATGCGATTAAGAAAGCTGTTTAAAGAACAGCAATAAAAGCATGCAATCCTAAACCACATATCAAAGTGACTCTTTACGAAAAAAAAAGACTGGAACATAAATATTTTCCAATAATAATTCACGAAAAACCAAGTTCGGAAATTTATTGTCGGTGGAAAATATGTTCCAGTCTTTTCTGTAACAAAAACTTTATTTCACAGCAAAAATCAGTGATTCATAAGGATCGGTATCTAAGCAAAAACTACATTGTTCGCGATTAATACTCTGATAGTCCCTTTCGATACTCGCTATAACTTCTTCTTCAGAAAAGCCATAAAGATCAATATCCTCACTAGCATCGCGCAACAAAACCAGTTTAGAGTCAATGCCTAAAATAACTGGCAAGACTTCCCAGAAATTAGTTTTATCTATTTGCGCTAAGGTAGTTTTTAAATCATCTTCCAACTGGCTTGAATAAGCGGCTAACAGCGGGAAACGTACGGAAAAATCAGCCGGACGATCTTCTTCCATTCTATTTAAATAATCGGTTAAACTTGTGTAATACAATTGCGTTCCTCCTTGCTTTTTTGGCTGTAAGTAAAATGCGGCAGAAACCTTTTCAACTATTCTTTCTTTTCCTTAGTTTAAATAATAGCATAAATAATTCTCATTGAACTAACCAATTTTTTGATATAAGTTAGTTGTTTTATAAAAAAAAATCAAACTAATTTTGTCCTTATGAGCAAAAACATTGCCTGCTAAAATACAAAGCTGTATATTGACTCTAGATAAGTGATTACGGTGAGGAGCGTAAAATAATTATGTATTTAGCTAAAAACAATCATTTTTTAAAAAGAGACATTCTTGACTTGTTAGATAATCAAACAGACTTTCTGACCATGACACAAATCGTTGAGTCCTTAAAATACCCTAGTCTGCATGCCGTAAAGAGCAGCTGCCATCTCTTAAAAGAAAATATTGACCAGCTCTATGATCCAACTGAGCTTGAGCTGATTATCAGTCAGCGCGGCGGCGTCCGGCTAAAAAGAAATAATGTGAGTTTACAAAAGCTTACCGACAACATCAATTCACAGGCCATCGCCTATCAGCTGACTGTACAGCTATTAGCCAATAAAATGCTAAACGTAAATCGCTATTGTGAAGAAAACTACTTGTCGAAGTCCACTTTAGCACGCTACGCCAAAAAGGCGAAAATCTTCATTAAGAAATTTGGTCCATCGGGTATTGATATCACACTTTCTGATTCAATCAGAATCACAGGCGAAGAAGCGATTTTACGAATTACTTTCTACTTTATTCTTAAGTCTGGCTATAACCGTTTAACCAAGGTCGCAGACAAAAAAAGAATACTCAAGCAGACCAAACAAATTCTCCACTACTTGAATATTTCTGTTAATCAGACCCAGCTGCAGCATCTGGCCTTGTGGGTTTTTGTCTGCCAAAATGCAGTCGATCATAAGTGGCTCCTGCAAAAAGAAGAGAACTTCTTTACTTATGCAAATTCTTACCAATACATAGCTCAACCTGACTTTTTAGTCGACTGGCAAGCAGCCGACTGGCAGTTATTTTTATTATTTTTTTATTCATTGGGTTATATCTCGGTGAATGGGGCTGTCATTTTAAAGCAGGATGATCTTTTTAAAGAAACCATTGACTGCTGGTTTGCTTCCTTTGAAAAATACTTTTTTGCAGCTACAAAAGAGCAAAAAGAGCAAATGACTGCAGTCTTGCAGCATCAAATTCAGTATTATCGTTTGACCCAGTTTACAGATAATATTCAAGAAGCCATCGAAAGTCCTAGAATGCCTTTTTTTGAAGAGCATTACCCCGTCTACTCTCGTAAATTTCAGGGATTCTGGCAGGATTTCACTTTGTGTTTACCTGACAGCACTATGGCAAACGGGCTTTATGCGGATTCACTTACCGACTGTATTGCTTTGGCTCCTTTAGATTATTTCATGCCTAGGCTTTTAATTTATGTGATTACTGAAACAACTGCTATGCATATGAAATTGATTGAAGGTATCATCAAAAATTACTGTGCCAACTATAAGATTGATTTTGTCAACGACTTTCACGAAGCTGATATCATCATCTCTTCTGTTAATTTTGTAGACCCACTTGAAGATTGGCAAATACTGATCAACATCCGCACCTCTTTGCCAAAGAACGATCTAAAACATATTTACCAAGTTGTCAAACGACTGACTAAAGAAAAAAGACGTTGAATTTAAATGAAGTATATAGTTAAAAAACAGAGTCAGTTCTTAGTTAAGGACTGGCTCTTTTACTGGTGAAAAAGTATATTTTCTTTTCGTAAATTTATAGTAAGGTATCCTGTCACTTCACATCAAAAATCAATGAATCATAAGGACAAGTATCCAAATGATAACCACACTGCTCCTGATTGATACTTTTATAGTCTGATTCGATATTATGGATCACGTCTATTTCAGAAAAACCATACAAGCAAATATCTTCATAAGCATCTCGTAACAATACAAATTTAGCATCTATTCCCAAAATAACAGGAAGCATTTCCCAAAAGTTCTGCGGATTTATTTGTTCCAGAATTGAGCTTAACTTATTTTCTAGCTGATTTGAGTACTTATACAATTCAGGAAATTTTTCTGCCAAGTTTTCCGGCCTATCTTTCTCCATCTTATTTAAATAATCTTTTAGACTAGAGTAATACAATAAATTACCTCCTTCATTTTTTACAAATAAGCTGGTTAGATTATTTTATACTTATACTGCGCCTCTATCAAATAATTTGGCTACTTCACTGGTTCACTTTTTTATAATAACATATGTTGGCTGTTGTTTAATGACCATTTTATCAGCAGCAAAAATGTACCCAATTTTTGTAAAAAAGGGGTTATTCTCAAAATAATTTACCTAATTTCCACAAGCTTGAATTTAATAGATTTTTATCTGCCTAAATGCAAAAGAAGAGAGAGGTTGTTTTTCCTCTCTCTTCTTAGTTAGTCAACTGACTATTCAGCTTTTCTATTGCGTTTCAATAGATAAACTGCTCCTGCAACTACGATCAGTACTAAGCCTATCATTGAAATCATCCAACCTGCAGATTCCCCTGTTTTCGGTAGACTGCCTGAACCACTTGTAGAGCTGACTGAGCCTGTATTGCTACCAGGACCATCTGTCTTATCACCAGTTGGCAGCAAAGTATTCTTAGCAACAAAAGTATCAGTACAAGGAACAGCTTTGACCTTCGAAACATATCCCTTCACGTTTGATTCTTCCACGGTGTAGATAATTTCTTTACCGTCTTGATAGATATCCAAGCCTTCAAAGCTTCCTTGCCAATCATTCTTAGCCGTTAATTTCAAAGTCTTGCCTGTTTCTTTACCATCAGCTAATAGTTTGAAGGTGATGTAATCCGGACGAAGACCTGCTTCGTCATTATCATCTTTCCAAACTTTTACAACATTGATATTGCCTTTGCCTGGTGTATAGCTATTGGTAATGTCAAAACCGTTTGAAGTAGATTTATATTCAGAACTGTAGTCCTTCACTGTGTCTTCAGCGACGGTGTAATTAATTTCTTCACCATCTTCATATTTCGGTAAATTCTTGAATTCGTACTTCCAGTCATTAGCTGCAGTAACCTTCGCTGTCTTGATAACTTCAGTATCTTTAAGTAAATGAACAGTAATCATTTCTGGACGTTTACCATCCTGATCATTGCTGTCATCCCAAGTCTTCGTACCGGAGATATCAGTTGTTTCTGGCGTATGACTGTTTGTAATGACGAAGTTTCCATCAGAGACTTTTTTCACAGCTGCTGTATATTCATCTACAGCTTTTTCCTGAACGGTATATTCGATCAGTTTTCCTTCTTTATACTCATCAAGATCTGTGAATTCTCCTTGCCAGTTATTTTCCTTGCTCAAAACAACTGTCTTATTCGTAGTTTCACCATCCGCCAGGAGT
Source organism: Tetragenococcus sp. (assembly GCA_035300805.1). Taxonomy (GTDB): domain Bacteria; phylum Bacillota; class Bacilli; order Lactobacillales; family Enterococcaceae; genus Tetragenococcus. The sequence continues at coordinate 5,013 of DATGVB010000037.1, forward strand.
TCAACAGTCACTTCAGCTGGGCGTTTACCGTCTTGGTTATCCTTATCGTCCCAGGCTTTGGCGAAGTTAATGCTGGTTTTGCCTGGAGTATGAGTATTAGTCAAATCAAAACCGTTCACTTCAGTTGAATAATCGTCAACTGCATCTTCGAAAATCGTGTAGTTGATTTCTTCACCATTCTCAAATTTCGGTAAATTCTTGAATTCGTATTGCCAATTATCGTCAGCAGTCACTTTCGCTGTTTCTACAATCTTTGTACCGTTCATCAGATAAACTGTGATTACTTTTGGTCGTTTGCCATCCTGGTTATCATTGTCATCCCAT
>DATGVB010000038.1:0-9945 GCA_035300805.1 Tetragenococcus sp.
CTTCTGAAGTTACCTTCAGCAGCTTTATTATCTTTGCTCACAATTGCCTACAGTAAAAGCTCTTCTATCCGGCTTGCACTTTTCCGAATTCGCTCAAAGAAGTCGATCTTTTACTTTTAATTGGTCAACACATTATTAAACTATCACTATCATAGCGGTAAAAGGCTTGATTTGTCAACCTAAAAATCTAATGAGGCTTTAACATATCGGCCCAGCTGTCCATCTGATCAATAAACTTTTTACTTTTCAAATGAAGACCGACATATTCATCGTAAATTTGATCAAGTAGTAAACGAATGTTTTTTTTGGTAACTTTTTTTAATTGGATGGAATGAATATCTTGATAACCGATACGATCAAACAAACGGATGAAATGTAGCGCACCTACATCAGCATGATAGCGATGTTCATCTAAATGCCAGTGTTTTTCACACAAAACACCACTATATTTAGATGAATAGTCAAACTTGCCCTCATTTTGCCCGCAAACGGCGCATTCTTGCCAATTGATCGCTACGCCGAAACGCTGCAGAATTTGTACTTCAAAGATATTGCTGACCACTGCGCCATCCAGCTTCTGATCCAGAGCCGTTAAAGCCTGTGCTAAAAAGGTGTAGAGAGCCGGATCATAAAGCTGATCTTCAATGGCTGCATCAGCCAAATTCATCAGATAAGTCGCATAGCCAGCAGCAAATATATCTTTTTGAATATGGCTGTAAGGCTTGATTTTTTTAGCGCTATTTAAAAAAGACAGTCCCTTACTATTAAATTTACCGATATAAGTCGCTTGAGTATAAGGCATCAAAGCGATGGCCAAAGGATTGTTTTTACGATGAGCACCTTTGACGTAAAACATCAGCTTACCACTTGATTCCGTGAAAATTTTGACCAGCATATCTTTTTCTTTATGGTCTTTACGAAATAATAGAATGCCTTTGGATTCGACTTGATCCATGCGCTCACTCCTTTGAGTTATCAGCTAGAATTTTTCTTTTTTATAGCCGAAATCATTCAAATAAGCTTGTTTGTCACGCCAGTCTTTTTGGACTTTGACCCACAACTCCAGATAAACCTTGTCACCTAATAAGTTTTCGATATCTTTACGGGCTTTTATGCCAATGTCTTTTAACATCTTGCCGGCTTTGCCGATAATGATTCCTTTTTGGCTATTACGTTCAATAATGATCGTCGCCTGAATATGAACTTTGTCATTTTCATTCCGCTTCATCGAATCGATCACCACAGCGACTGAATGTGGCACTTCCTCGCGGGTCAGCTGCAGGATTTTTTCGCGGATCAGTTCGGAAACAATAAAATACTCCGGATGGTCAGTCACTTGATCTTTAGGGAAATACTGGGGTCCAGCCGGCATTTCTCTAATTAGAAGTTCCATTAAGGTTTCAATATTATTTCCTTGTAAAGCAGAAATCGGGACGACTTGGGCAAAGTTCATTTGTTTTGAGTAGTCAGCAATAATGGCAAATAAATCATCAGGATGAATTTTATCGATTTTATTGATCAGTAAAAAGACCGGTACTTGCAGCTGCTTCAAACGCTCGATGATAAAATTATCCCCTTTACCTCTTTTTTCATCGGCACTGATCATAAATAAGACCGCTTCAACTTCATGTAAAGCACTGTATGCTTCTTCTACCATGTAATTGCCGAGTCGATGCTGGGGTTTATGGATCCCTGGTGTATCAATAAAAACGATCTGCAAGTCCGCTGTTGTATAAACTCCTTGAATTTTATTTCTCGTAGTTTGAGCTTTATCACTCATAATGGCGATTTTTTGACCCACGATCTGATTAAGTAAGGTGGATTTGCCAACATTTGGCCGGCCTACGATCGCTACAAATCCCGATCGGTGTTCTGTCATAAATTTTCCTCTTTTCTAACCAAGCAATAAATAATAAATTTTAGGTACAAATATTAGCAAACCAACAATTACGGCAAAAAAGGTGGTGATCAACACGGCACCTGCCGCTATATCTTTAATTTTTTTGCCTAACGGATGAAAATGCTTGTCCGTTACCATATCGACAATATTTTCAAATACTGTATTAAGCATTTCCATGATTACTACTAAAAATATGCATAGCAAGATCCAGAGCCACTCATAGCGCTCAAGTCCTAAAACCAGTCCCAGTAAAATCACTAAAATTCCACTGATCGTATGGCTACGCATATTGCGTTCATCTCGATAAGCTGTTTTTATTCCACTAATGGCAAATTCTACTGAATTGATGAATTTTTTGTTTTTTGCAATATTATGCTTTTTATCGTTTAAGTCCATAGGCATTCAATATTTCCTTTTGTAATCCAAACATCAGCTGCTCATCTTCTTTTGTCATATGGTCATAGCCATTGATGTGCAAAAAACCATGCAGTGCTAAAAAACCTAATTCACGATCGTAACTATGTCCATATTCAACTGCCTGCTCGTAGGCCCGCTCGGTCGAAATCATCAGATCTCCTAATTCTCTAGGCAGATCGTTGAGCATCTCATCATCTAAAAGAATTGGCATTTCATCTTTGCCGGCATCTTCTAAAGCAAAACTGATCACATCAGTGGGGGCGTCCTTACCCCTATAATCACGATTGATGCTTTGAATCTTCTGATTATCCATAAAGGTGACTGACATCTCTGTATCATCGGGTAAATTTAAATAATCCGCTGCAAATTGCAACAAGTTATCAATATCTTTTATTTTTCCTGTTGTCAGCTGTTTTGTTTCATCAATAAAGTTAATTTCCATTAGCCTTTCCTTCCTGCTCCTCTTTCATTTTTTCGGCTTCTGATTTCATCTTAGGATATTTGATCCGCGAATGAAATGTGCTGCACAGACCGTTGACTAGCGAATCTTCTATCATGCGGATCTCCTTTAGAGTCAGGCCGGAATCATCGAGCTGGCCATCTAACATCCGTTCTTTAATTAAGTTATTAACAAATTCACGGATTTTATCATTGGTCGGATGATCCATTGCTCGTACGGCAGCTTCACAACTATCAGCAATACTGACCACACCTGCTTCTTTAGATTGAGGAATGGGACCTGGATAGCGGAACTGTTCTTCAGTTACTTCAGGATCACGTTCCTTAGCTTTGACGTAGAAAAATTTCATCAAAGTAGTCCCATGGTGCTGATTGCAAATATCGATCACCAGTTGCGGCATCTTTTTCCTCGTTAGAATCGCCGCTCCGTCAGTCACATGACCGAAAATAATTTGTTTACTGTCTTCAGGCAGCAAAAAGTTATGCGGATTTTCAGCTCCCTGCGGCAAGTTTTCCACAAAAAAATTGGCATGTTTTAATTTTCCGATATCGTGATAATAACAAGCAACTCGGGTCAGTAATGAGCGACCGCCAATTTCTGCAACTGCATTTGCACTCAAATTAGCCACCATCATACTATGATGATAGGTACCAGGAGCTTCTTCTAACATTTTTTTCAAGAGCGGCTGATTCGGATTACTTAACTCATTTAAAACAATATCACTATCATCAGTGATCAGTAATTCGATAAATTGATACAGACCGACTCCTAATAACAAGGATAAGATGTTACCGGCTAAACTACAGGCTAAAGCAAACCAAGGCTGACTCCCTGCAAAATCCATTCCCTGCAAAATCATCAATACGATATTGATAGCCAAAGGAAAAATAACGATCCAGACAACTGCCTGTTTTCCTTGACGAGAAATACGTTTACGTTGCAGTAAGGTTCCCACAAAACCAGAAAACATATAAGAAACCAGAATGACGGGTAAAATATTAGTCCCTATTGAACGATAAAAGATAAAGGTAGCTGCAACTACTTGAAAAGCCGCTGCCAAGATTCCCGAGCGACGATTGATAAATAAAGTCAGGATCAAAGGAATAAAGGTGGCTGGGAAAAACAAAGGAATGTAAGAAGCATTTTCAGTCTGAAAAAGCTCAAAAAATTTCATCAGTAATAATCCCAGCGACATTGCAATGGTATAAAAAGTAACTGCATTGTAGCGTGCCTCTTGATCTTTGAAACTAAATGAAAAATAGAGTAAGGCTAGAATCTGTACAACAACGGCTAAGAGCATCGCAACTAAAGGAAAGAATGACTTGTTTTGTTTGGTCATACCTAAGATATTTAGTTTTTGAATAGCCGTTGTATCGATCTGTGAACCTTCTCTGACAATGATTTCTCCCTGATAGATCATGACTGGAGCAACAGTTTCTTTCGCTTTTTCCTTTAACTCGCTTGTTTTTTGTTCGTTGAGATAAGTGTTGACGACAATACCGGCATTCATCAATGCTTCTGCAACTTCCGTCTGATTTTCTGATAAATCTAGAACTTTCACTTGCTTATAGCTGTCTTTACGTGCATCTTCCAGATTAGACTGACGGATCTGATCGGTCATTTTTTGTTCGACAATTTTCAGACTTTCTTCCTTAACTTGCTTTAAGTCTGCATCTTTTAGGATAAAAAGCAAGCGATAAGTGTCATCACTAATATTCTGATAAAAATTCAAATCATCTGTATCAACTTTTTCAAATTCTTTTTTTAAAGCAGCAATTTTTTCAACTTCAGTCACTTGATGAACGGTCTTGTTATCAGTGGTTTCTTTTTGCGCCTGATCATCTTTTTTCTCACTGGCAGTACGAACGGTATCAACCATGTCAAAGAGCTGTTCTATCAATTGATATTGCTGATCGGCGATATCTTTTTGGTAAGTATACTCAGGTACGACTGCTTCTGCTGCCAGTTGTTGTTTCTGCTTAGTAGCTTTGGTATTTTCAACCGTTTTATTCGCCCGGATACTTTCTTGAGCCACTTGACCTTCTTTATAGTCACTACTATTTTGTCTGGTCGTTGAATATAATAACCCGCTTGTCAGAATGAAAAAAAGCAACAATACAGCAGGTAAAAAGAACTTCCCCATTTTCTTCTGCATTTTCTTCAAGGGTTCAATGATCATTTTACTTCCTCCATTTTATCCTTTACAATCGGCTCTTTTTTATTCTTTAGCTTTATCATAAGCTGCAATAATTTGAGCCACAACTGGATGGCGAACTACATCTTGCGCTGTAAAATGCACAAAAGCAATCTTTTTGACTTCCTGCAAAGTTTTTTGTGCATCTACTAAACCGCTGATTTGACCTTTTGGCAAATCGATTTGGCTGATATCGCCATTGACGATCATTCTAGAATTAAAGCCTAAGCGTGTTAAAAACATCTTCATCTGGGCGATCGTCGTATTCTGCGCTTCATCTAAAATTACAAAAGCATCATCTAGCGTCCGCCCGCGCATATAAGCTAAAGGCGCAATTTCCACGACTCCTCTTTCCATCAGACGGTTCGTATGTTCTACCCCAAAAACCTGATACAAAGCATCATAAACAGGACGCAAATAAGGATCGACTTTTTCTTTTAAGTCGCCCGGTAAAAAGCCAAGATTTTCACCGGCTTCGACTGCTGGCCGAGTCAGGATGATCCTTTTGACTTGACCTTTTTTTAAAGCCGCAATAGCTAAAACGACTGCTAAAAAAGTTTTGCCCGTACCTGCAGGACCGATACCGAAAGTAACGTCATGTTTTTGGACTGCCTGAATATATCTTTTTTGTCCTAAATTTTTTGCTCGTATTGCTTTACCATTATAATCTTTTAGAATTTCTTTTTCATACATACCGACAAAACTGTCCAAAGCGCCCTGATTAGCTAAGTTCACCGCTGAAATAACATCTGGTCTACCAATTGCAATCCCACGATCGATCAATTCCTGCAAGGCTTGTAAAATCTTCAAGGCTTTATTAGCCTGCTCTTTTTCTCCTTGGATCTGAATTCTTTCACCCCACACACGGATCGTCGTTGTGGTTGCTTCTTCGATCATCTTGATATTTTTATCGTGCGTTCCTAATAAAAGGTCCATTTCTTGTACTTGGTTAATGACCAATTCTAAAGATGTAATTTCTGCCAAAAAGCTCGCTCCTTTTTCATAAGACTAAATTATCTTTTTTCTTCTCTATCATACCACACAAAAGAAAAAAGCTAAATTCCAGCTATACAATAAAACTGCCGCAAGCCGAAAACTTGCAGCAGTTTTTTTAATTTTTAATTGAGCAGTTCTTTTACAACTGCATTTACCTGATTGCCGTCAGCTTTACCTTTGACCTTAGGCATCACAGCACCCATAACTTTCCCAAATTCTTTGGGTGATTTGGCACCAGTCTGATCGATTGCCGCTTGAACTAATTGACGAATCTCTTCTTCACTCAGTTGAGCGGGTAGATATGTTTCCACAATTTTCATTTCATCTTGGGTTTTTTCTACTAGATCCAGACGATCTGCCTTTTCAAATTCAACTAAAGAATCACGACGTTGCTTCATTTCACGTGAAAGGATCGTCAGCTCTTCTTCATCAGTCAAATCACGGCCTTGGTCGATCTGCTCTTTTTGCAACGCTGACTTTAACATACGAATGACTTGTAAAGTTTCTTTGTCCTTACTTTTCATCGCTGTCTTCATGTCTGTATTTAACGTTGTAAGCATTGACATGCCACCAACTCCAATTCATTTTGGCAAAAAATTAATATTTTTTGCGTTTTCTGGCAGCTTCAGACTTTTTCTTGCGTTTCACACTTGGTTTTTCGTAAAATTCACGTTTACGTGATTCTTGCAAAGTACCTGCTTTAGAAACGGAACGTTTGAAGCGACGAAGAGCATCATCAAGAGATTCGTTTTTATGAACGACTGTTTTTGACATATAGATTCCCTCCCTCCGAGCTCTGATAGTAACTGTTCAGATTATTAAAAATAAGACTAATAATCCTTACCGTCCTTAAGAAATTATAGCCAAGCAAACAAAAACTGTCAAGCGATTTCTAAAAAGTGAGTGTTTTTTATAAACAATTTTTAGAGAAAAAACTGTAGCTGCAAGAACATAAGAATTTGCATTTTTACCTTATTATGGTTGATAATAGAAGTAAAGATTAATTATAAGGAAGTTTTTTATGTGAAAAAGTTAAAAGTGTTATTATTATCTTTAGTTTCTCTTGTTTTTTTAGCTAGCTGTTCTTTACCTGGGTTGCCCTCAAATAAAGATGATAATGTAATCGGTATTTCAGGTGGAGTTACTACAGAATCACAGATTTTAGCCAGCCTGACAGATGAAATGATCCGTCATTATACTGATAAAAAGACAAGTGTGATCAACAACTTGGGAACTGCTACCATCAATCAGCAAGCACTGGAACGCAAGGATATCGATCTAGCCGCAGCACGATATACCGGTACTGACATAACAACTATCTTACAGATGGATGCCATTAAGGATCCGCAGAAGGCTTATGAAGTCGATCGCCGCGAATCCAAAAAACGCTTTGATCAAAAAGTCTATCCTTCCTTTGGTTTTAGTAATGCTTTTGTTTTTCTAGTACGTAAAGATACGGCTGAAAAATATCATTTGAAGAAAGTCAGTGATCTTAAAGCTATCTCCGATCAATTGACGGTAGGTACAGACCGTCCTTGGCTGACACGAAAAGGCGATGGTTATCCTGGTTTTATTAAGGAGTATGGTTTTGAATTTAAGAAAATGCTGCCGATGCAGATCGGCTTGGTTTATGATGCAGTTGCAGCTCATAAGGTAGATGTCGTTTTAGGCTACTCCACTGACGGTCGTATCATCAGCAATAACCTGGTAGCTTTAGAGGATGACCACCACTTCTTTCCGCCTTATGATGCCGTGATTATTGCCAATCAGAATATATTGGATCAAGACCCTGAAGTCGATCAGGCGTTAGCCCGATTAGAAGATACTATTTCAACAGAAACTATGCAACGGTTGAATTATGAGGCCGATAATAATCTGATTGAACCATCTATTGTTGCTAAAAACTTTTTGGAAAAGAATCATTATTTTGAAGATAAGTAAAAAATAGAGAGGCTGGGACATATTTTACAACGACAATAAATTCCCGAACTTTTTAAAATTGCTCCTGCACTCGTCGCATCTTTTTAAGCTTGCTTCTGCGGTCCAGCTGGTCCTCGTCGCATCTTTTTAAGCTTGCTTCTGCGGTCCAGCTGGTCCTCGTCGCATCTTTTTGAGCTTGCTTCTGCGGTCCAGCTGGTCCTCGTCGCAAAAAACAGAATTCGCTGAATTGTAGGTTTTAATGTTTCGTGAGTTATTGTTAGTAGGTAATTATGTGTCAGTCTCCCCATTTTATTTTTGACAATCTTCACAACGACCATAGATCTCAAAACGATGACCTTCGATCGTACAGTTGGTTAATTGCTCTTCAAAAAATTCCATCGGACAATTTTTTAATTCTTTGGTCTTACCACAGACGGTGCAGATAAAATGGTGATGGTGGTGTCGTGCACCTTCCAAAGAACAGCTGAAACGAAAGCGCATCTCACCTTCTAATTCGGTTTCTTCTAAAATTCCGATATCAGAAAAGTCACGTAAATTACGATAAATTGTATCATAGCTGATCCCCGTATATTCTTTTTCTAAATATTGATAAACTTTCTTAGCAGAAATGTAACGATTGCATTTAGCCAGATAAGTGATCATGGCTTCTCTTTTTTTAGTCTGTTTCAGTCCATTTTCTTTTAATTGTTCCATTGCTTTATCAATAGCTGATCGTTTTGGCATAGTTGAACCTCCAAATCCAAATCATTACGAATTACCTTTTCTAAAAATTATGCTATACTAAACTTAATCAAAAAGCAAGTGAGGGAAAAAAATGACAGAACTAAATAATACAACAAGCATTACCTTTTACGTTATTTCCGATTCTGCCGGAGAAACTGCCTCGAAACTCGCCCAAGCGACCATGGCACAGTATCCATCTGTTGATTTTACCTTATATCGCAGAACCTTTGTCACTGAAGAAGAGATTTTACGTAAAGCTTTAAATGATGCTAAAAACGATAATGGTATTATTTTATTTACTATGGTCGATAAAAATTTAGTGGAGATCACCAGTTCTTTTTGTAAAGAAAATGAACTTTATCACTTCGATGTTTTGACTTCGCCAGTTGATGAAGTCAAACGCAGGACCCTAGTTGAACCTTCTAGAGAACCTGGTGCCATGCATCATCTGGACAAAAATTATTTTCGCCGGATCAAAGCGATGGAGTTTGCTGTAAAATATGATGACGGCAAGAATCCGCGCGGCTTTTTAGAAGCAGATGTGGTCTTATTAGGTGTCTCAAGAACTTCCAAAACTCCTTTGAGTCTCTTTTTAGCCAACAAAAACTTAAAGGTTGCCAACCTGCCACTAGTACCGCAAGCTCATATTCCCAAACAAATTTGGGAAGTTGATCCTAAAAAAATTGTTGGACTGACTAATAACCCAGAAGTATTGAATACGATTCGCAAAGAGCGGATGATCGCCTATGGTCTTAATCCAGATACTGCTTATTCTGATATCAGCAAAATTAAAGAAGAACTGGCTTTTGCCAATGACCTTTATAAACAATTAGGTTGTGTCACGATCAATGTTGCAAATCTTTCCATTGAAGAAACTGCTTCGATGATCATGAATGAACTGGACCTAGAAGATCATAGTTATTATGGTACCAATGAAGATCTGGAAGTTTAAAAAAAGCTGAAACATAAATATTTTCCAACAATACTTTAGCAAGGATTGATATTGCAGTTGGAAAGCTATGTTTCAGCTTTTTGCTTATTAAAAAACTTGGACACCTTCAGTATCTAAAGAAAAGTGTTCGATTTTAGCAGAAGCTTCCAGCTTGGCTAAATCTGCCATGATTATATCGGCTTTTTCTGCAGCTGCTAAAATTAAGATCGTAGGACCGGCTCCACTTAGAAAAGTAGCATAGCCGCTTTCTTTTCTGACGATTTCTCTGATTGTTGATAAATGAGGAACAAGTTTTTGACGATAAGGCTCATGCCAGCGATCTTGTTCCATCATTTTACCAGCCAGCGTTAAATCTCCGCTTA
>DATGVB010000039.1:0-5399 GCA_035300805.1 Tetragenococcus sp.
CATTTCCCCAATTCAGTGGTCTCTTTAATGTAGCTACTGAGATAATACTCTGTTTGGCTTGTTTTTTAGTTGCATGAGGGATGGCCAAAACTCCACCAAAAGAAGTTGGAGCAACAGCTTCTCTCATTAAAACAGAACGAATAAAGTCCTGACTAACAATTTTATTTACAATTAAATCGTAACACATCGCTTCTAATAATTGTTTTTTATCATTTACTACTACTTGCGGATAAAAATAATCTTTCGAAAAATAGCTTTTAATTTTAAAATCGCAAAACCGTTTTTCATATTTTACCTTACGAATAAATGCCATTAGTTCACTTTGACCCGCACTTAGCAATTTAGCATCTAAATAATAAACTGGAATCGTTGGAATAATATCTAAAGGCATAAACGATAAAACCAAATCGACTTTTTGATCAGTTACAGTTTTAAATGACAATTTAGGTGTTACAATAATATTAATTTCCGGAAAATTAGCATGAATCAAGCGGCTCAGAAAATCTGTAATTGTTTGTGAAAATGATTCTACAATTTGTATCGTAATAGCTTCGGCCTTTAAATCTTCGATTGCCGTGATCAGATGAAGGGCAATATAACCGATCTCATCTTCTGGAATAGTAGAAGCCATTTCTTTTTGCACCTCGGCAATAACAGTGGCACTAATATCGTAAATCAAGGAAAATTTACGCTTGATTTCCAGCAACATAGGATTTTTTATAAACTGTCGATTTTGACAGCGCACTAACAATTGTAAGATATGCTCTTTAAATTTTTGTTGAAACACAGGGTCATTACTTAAATCCAACTGATAGTTATCTTTAATTTCACTAAGCATTAACTGTAGGATCGTCTCACTCAAAAAAACGGATTTTTGATCAACGGTCTTGTTTTGCTGATGACTAAGACACTCCTCAATCTGTATCACCATTTGTGAATCCAACAGAAGCTTTTGGTGTTTCTCAACATTTTTAATAAACTGGTCAAAAACAGGTCTCTCGTTTAATTTAATCATTTTATCTACGGTTTGGCTTTCTGCTTTATCCAATAATAACAAAAGATGCAGTAACACACTAATTAATGAATAGTCAAGAATCGGAATTTCCATTTGTTGATAATAGTTCACTAAATCATCTTTAAGTAAACTACAGTTAAAAGAACTAAAGTAGCCATCTAAAATATGAATATCTAATTCATTTTCCACGACTTCATCCAATAAAAACTTACGCAAAGCTGTTTTCTTCTCCACAGATGCTCCCGAACAAAAAAGCTGATTGTTCTTACGTATGATCTTAACCTTAAAATCATAAAAACATAGCCAATCATTAATTTGTTGGATGCTATTAGATAAAGTTCCTTCACTGATAAAAAATTTATCCGTTAATTCATAAAAGTCACAAGGATTCCTATCCATCAGATATTTAAATAATTGAACTTTACGATTCCAGCCTTCTGTAGGCTGTTGTCCTAAAATATTTTCAACCGCTTCACTATCTGACAAATAATAACCAGATCCTCTTTTAACATCAACGATTTTCTCTTTATGATTTAAATTTAGCACATCATTACGAATCGTTTTTTCACTAACAGCTAATTCTTCTGCCAGCTCAAAACGAGTTACATATGCTTTATGGGTATGTAAAAGATATTCCAAGAGTTTTGCTTCTCGTTTAGAAAGTATCATCTGATTTTCCTCCAGACTTCTAGCTAAATTATAGCAAAAATAAGTAAAATGAAAAGAAAAACTGTCTTGACAGCTTAATTTGTTCAAGACAGTTAAAATTTTTATCCGATCGTTAAAGCATGATCTTTATTAAGCAGTAACGGTGTGAAATAGGCTACCGTATTTGAAAGGGGCAAAACTTCTTCAGCTAGTTTAAGACCGATCTCATCTTGAATATAAGCTCGTCGTTTTTCGATTTGCTGCCAAATTTGCGGATAGTTATTCTGAATGTCTTGACGTAAATTCTGATCGGCTAAGGCAATGCCATTTTCAGCGTTTGCTCCAGAAAAACCAGTTACGGCTAATATCAAATCTAATTGTAGCATCATACCACTTTTAAAGGGAATCGTTGAATCCGGAAAGATCGGACTTGAAAGCCATTCTTCATCAGCTACTAAATGACCTGGATTCAAATGCCAACCATATTCTCCTTGAGGGACTACTTCTTCCATTAAATCATATAACTGTCCTCCGGTCATACCGATCTGAATCGAAGACAACCAAGTTACAATAGCCGCAAAATATGGCTTAGCAACTTCCTGTAAATAGTTTTTCTTACTCCCTTTTATTTCTTCTTCTTTTCTTACAGCATAGGCTGCCCGACTTACCAATCCTCCTTTATAGCCAACCGTCATAGAAAAACGATCTCCTAAGCACACTTCTTGCAGACTCGGATAGACATTAGCATTTTTAAAACGTTGACCCGTCGAACAAATCGTCACAACTGTATTTCTCTGTCCTTCTGATTCTAATACATTGGCCAATTCAATTTCTTTTTTACCCAACTCTAAATCAGTCAAGCAAGCTAAGATCCCATTACTAGCAAGCACTTGCCCATAAGCATAATGCGCAACCTCATTGGCATTATTATGTGTACGTATTCCCTGATCAGGATCAATAAACAAAGCTGTAGCATTGATCAATCGACTCCGTTCATGCACTAACTCAACAAAAGCCTCAGCGATAAAAGCAGGAAAATCAGTCAGTCTTTGATAATTTTTTATTTTTGAGTTAAATAGCTTCCATCCCACTAGACCGACTCTCTTATCCTCGGTGATCTCTGCTTGAGCTAATAGCTTACTGAAATTCTCTTCAGCTGTAAAAGGCTGATTAGGTAAGGAGAAATGAGACGCTAAAATCGCTTTAAAAGGCAGCCGACTATATGCTTCCATGCGCAGCGTTTCATTGCCTAATAAACAATAAGCCTTGCCGTCCTGATGTAAAAGGAGTAAAGCTTCTTCAAAACGTGGTGTAAAACCGGTTAAATATTCAAAATTATCCCCATGTTCTAAATCAGCATAAATCGCTAAAACATCTAACTGATTTTCAGTCATTTTTGCTAATACTTGAGCTTTTCTTTTAAGCATAGTCGCATCGGTTAGTTCCACTAAAACTGCCTCTTCTTGTTCTGGCGGCCTTACTTTCTTATATTGAATTTCTTCAGCTGAATACTTCATGTTTGCTCCTTTCAATTAAATAAAGAAATAAATTCTTGCTTTTGTGTATCAACTAATCCTAAATCAGATAGTTTTACAAAAGGACTCACCAATAAAGCTAAAATTGTAATACGTGAGACAGGATTTTCCAAATAAGTATTTCCTAATTTACGATTAGCTGCAGTCATCTGATCAATTTGAGCCACTAATTCAGCTGGCTCTTCATCACTCATTAAACCGGCAACTGCTAAAGGCAAACTAGCAATTACTTGCCCATCTTCAACTGCCACCATTCCCCCTCTTTGAGCCACTAGCTGTGTTAAAGCGGCTTTAGCATTACTGGGAGTATCATAGACTAAGGTCACATTGTGCGAATCATGCGAAACCGTTGTAGCTAAAGCTCCATGATCAATCCCAAAGGCCTTCGTCGCACAAACAGAAAAAGTACCTTCACCATGCCGATTAATCACCATAGCATACATCATATCTTTTTTATCAGCTAAATCAATAAAACTGTCTTTTATTTTAAATACATCCTGCTCCAAGTGGGTAAAAGAAGATGTAAAAGACTCATAAGCCATTACATTCATTATGATTTCTTGATTCTCTTTCTTTTCTTTAGGAACTGCAATCAGAAAATCAGTCGTTTTCAAAGTTGGAATATTCATCGATGAACGTTTTTCAATGGCTAAATTCAAAGTCTCCTGTGTTGGATCAAATATTTTCCCTTCTTTAGCAACAACTTGACCTTCAAAGATTACTATACTTGGCCGCATTTGTTTTAAATCATGCACTAAAATCATGTCCGCAATGTAGCCTGGTGCAATAGCTCCCAAATCCTCTGCTTTGATCTCTTGGGCTGCATTGATCGTGGCAAAAGAAATTGCGTCAATCGGATCCATACCATTAGTAATTGCTTTTTTAACCAAACCATTAATATGGCCCTCACGCAAAATTACATTTGTTCGTCTATCATCTGTACAAAAAGTAAAACGATCTAAACATTTCCAATCTTTGATCGTTTGAATAAACTTTCCTAGATTACGATTTGTATTACTTTCACGAATGTCGATATAAAAGCCGTTACGAACTTTCTCCTGAATTTCTTCGATTGAAGTCGCTTCATGATCAGAAACAGGACCTCCAATACGATAAGCCGCTAGACGTTGACCTGATAAGAGAGGACAATGACCTTGAATATAATAACCTTGATCTTTTACAGCAGTAATGATTTCAGTCATGCGTTCTTTTTGATGAATCACTCCTTCATAATCCATCACTTCAGCTAAACCCACCACTGAATCAAGCTCTAGTAACTGACTGACTTCTCTATCATGAAAAGTTGCTCCACTCTTTTCTAAACCTTCCACTGAAGGAACGCAAGAAGGCACATCGATCAATTGTCGCATCGGTAAGTTTTGTCCGCACTGAGCCACATATTCAACTCCTGTAATACCAAATACATTGGCAACTTCATGAGGATCACAAACAACTGTTGTAGTCCCTAGTGGCGCAACTAAATCGGCAAAACGTTGCGGAGTCAGCATAGTACTTTCTATGTGCATATGGGTATCAATCAGACCAGGCAATAGATATTGGCCTTTTCCGTCAATAACTGCAAGTCCATCAGGTAAGTTTTTTAAATGATAATCTACATAGGAAATATTTTTTCCCTTCACATAAACGTTTGCTGCTAGAATTTCTTTAGATAACACATTGACTAGTTGAACATTTGTAACTACAAAATCATTTTTCTGCAAGAAAAGAGCCGCTTGCGCCAGCTCTTTATTTTTTGAAATTAAATTCATTCATTAGGCCTCTTTCATTTCTTGTTCGATTTTTAATTGTTGCCGCTCATTCATTTTGTAGAACGGGAAATAAATCAGCATATCTAAAGCAATCAAAACTACAATTAGAATAACAGCCTTAAAATCTGAAGTTGAGAAGTAAGCACCAAAAATACTAGGCATATTAAAGCTTAACATGGCAAAAGTCTTCTTAACTAACCCGGCTGACATAACCAAATAAGTGATTGCTGCATTGACAACTCCCGTGGCAAAACTTGGTACAAACATGATCGGATTTAACATAACTGGCAAGCCAAAAGTAACAGGCTCTGAGATACCAAAAAATGCAGGTATGATTCCCATTCTTCCGACCGTTTTCATTTGCGTTGATTTTGAAAAACAAAGCAGCATTGCTAGCGGCAAACAAGAGCCTGTTCCACCAATAACAATAAA
>DATGVB010000040.1:0-3661 GCA_035300805.1 Tetragenococcus sp.
CTAACGCTGCAGAGTATACGTCAATATCTGGATGTTTTTCACGCAAAGCTTTGACACCTTCAGGAGCAGCAACTAAGCATACAAATTTAATTGTCTTGGCGCCGCGCTTTTTCAAAGCATCAACCGCCATGATAGCAGAACCACCAGTTGCCAGCATTGGGTCAACCACGATCATTTCACGGTTTTCCAAATCTTCAGGCATTTTTACAAAATATTCATGTGGCTGCAAAGTTTCTTCGTCACGATACATTCCTACATGACCCACTTTAGCTGCAGGGATCAATTCCAAAATACCATCGACCATTCCCAAACCAGCACGTAAGATCGGTACAATAACTACTTTTTTACCAGCTAATTGTTTAGCAGTTGTGACCTGAACAGGAGTCTTAACTTCAACATCTTCCAATGGCATATCACGTGAAACTTCATAGGCCATTAATTCAGCAATTTCATTGACCACCTGACGAAATTCACGCGTACCACAGTGTTCATTGCGGATGATCGTTAATTTATGTTGAATCAATGGGTGATCCAAAATCTCAAATTTTCCCATTACCTGTACCACTCCTTTTTCACTCTTTGTATTTATTTTAATAGAATTTTACACTAAAGACCAGACCAAAACTAGAATATTTCAAAATAACCAATATTCATAACAAACTTATGCCTGTGGTTCAAAATATGAATCACCCGAAGATTTCTTTAAGCGATTCATGTAAGCAGCTCCTAGCCCTTTTTCTTCAAAAGAACAAGCTAAGATCCAATTAACCTTTTGTTCATTATCAAAATATCTTAATCCATCAAACAAACGATGGGTAGCAGAAGCCAAATCTCCACCCATATCATAGGTAACAACATTTTTTGGTATAGAAGTATTTAAAGTTTTTGTCAGTGCCATAACGCCAACCTTTTCACCTTGCTTAGAAGCCCAGTCTAAAGCTTGCTGCCAGTCGTTAGGTGCAACGATCAAAACTTGAGCCGCTGGGGCATAAT
Organism: Tetragenococcus sp.; assembly: GCA_035300805.1. Lineage (GTDB taxonomy): Bacteria > Bacillota > Bacilli > Lactobacillales > Enterococcaceae > Tetragenococcus. The sequence continues at coordinate 994 of DATGVB010000040.1, forward strand.
GCTTATATTTCATCCCTGGTGCCTTAGGTGTTTCTTTTGCTCCAACTTTATGCTGGCTAGCATCAACTGAACAGCCAATTACCGCTTCAATTTGCTGTGGCGTGATACCACCAGGTCGCAAAACTGCTGGTTTGGAAGCACTTAAATCAATAATCGTTGACTCGACACCAACTTTAGTTGGTCCATCATCAAGAATGCCTGCAATTTTACCTTCCATGTCATGAAAAACATGTTGAGCTGTCGTAGGGCTTGGCTTACCAGATGAATTAGCTGATGGGCCCACGATCGGAACCCCAGCTTCAGCGATCATCTTACGCGTTGTTTCATTTTCTGGCATTCTAAAAGCAGCAGTCGTTAAACCGCCAGTAACAACTGGTGACAAAGAACCAGGTTTAATTTTAAACACGATCGTCAATGGACCTGGCCAAAATGTTTTGATTAATTCGTGCCCATATTCACCGTAATCTGCGATATATTCTGCAGCCATTTCTGGAGAAGACACAGTAACTATCAAGGGATTATCAGAAGGTCGACCTTTAGCTAAATAAACCCGTTTGACTGCTTGTTCATTGGTAGCATCTGCCCCCAAGCCATAAACAGTTTCTGTTGGAAAAGCGACTAGCTCGCCTAACTTGATTTCTTCAGCAGCCTGGCTCGTTTCTGTTGGAGAAAACATTTTTGTTATCATCATGAAATAATTTATCCTTTCTATTTAAAAATAACCCGTACCATTCGATCATGTGCTGTAATATCGCGTTTTAGTGTCACTTCGGCCTGTGGAAAAGCCCGCTTAAACAAAGCTACGACAGATTTTCCCTGCGTATAACCAATTTCTAAATATAATTTTGAATTAGTGTGAATATATTGTGGGATCTGTTCAGCGATCTGACGATAAAAAGCCAAGCCATTCTCCGCTGCAAACAAAGCACTCTGTGGCTCATGTAAAAGGACACTGCGATCCATATTCTTTTTTTCGTCCTGACTAATATATGGCGGATTGCTGATAATAATATCATAGGGACCATCATTTAATGGTTCTAAAAGATCACCCTGCCGAAGCGTTACATTTAAGTTTAGATCACTTGCATTTTTATCGGCTACTTTTAAAGCTTCCTTTGAAATATCAGTCAAAGTCACATTCCAAGTTGACAATTCACTTTTGAGAGCTAAACCGATCGCACCCGTTCCTGTTCCAATATCAGCAACTTTATTGCTGGTATTTTCATTACCCGATATGATCCAATCAACCAACTCTTCGGTTTCAGGACGAGGGATCAACGTTGCCGGAGTCACTGTCAACTTTAAACCATAGAAATACGCGTTCCCCAATAAATACTGTGCAGGCCATCCTTGACAGTACAACTTGACATTATTTTGAAAATGTTCCCAGTTTTCTTGTGGCATCAATTGTCTGAGATGCATTAAAAATTCAGTCGCGGAAAAACCCATCTCTCCATATAAAAGCATGTCAGCCGCCGAAGTTTCCAAGCCTTGCTTTTCTATAAAAGAAAAAGCCCATTGCTGAGCTTCAAAAAATGTTTTACTGCTATTCATTTTCTAGGTTCTCCAGAGCTTTAGTTTGGTCATACAAAATTAGTGCATCAATCACTTGGTCAAGTTCACCATTCATAATTCGATCTAATTTATTCAATGATAAACCTATTCGGTGATCAGTGACCCGATTTTGTGGATAATTATATGTCCGGATCCGTTCAGAACGGTCACCTGTACCGACTGCAGATTTTCTATTTTCGGCATATTCATTTTGCTCTTTAGAGGCATAGTAGTCATAAACACGTGCTTTCAAAATTTTCATTGCTTTTTCACGGTTTTGTTGCTGTGAACGTTGGTCTTGCATTGCAACTACGATCCCAGTTGGCAAGTGAGTCATCCGAACCGCAGAGGAAGTCTTATTAATATGCTGTCCACCAGCACCAGATGAACGATAAACATCAACACGGATATCTTTTGGATCGATGTCGATCTCAACGTCTTCTTCTTCAGGCATAACAACAACTGTCGCTGTAGAAGTATACACACGCCCAGCTGATTCAGTTGAAGGCACACGCTGAACACGGTGTGCTCCACTTTCATATTTTAATTTGGAATATACTTTACTCCCATTGATCAGCAGGGCAATTTCCTTAAAACCACCGACTTCAGTGACGTTTTTGTCGATAACTTCGATCGACCACCCTTGTCTTTCAGCGTATTTACTATACATTTCAAACAAGTCAGCCGCAAACAGACTAGCCTCATCCCCACCAGCAGCTCCTCTAATTTCCATGATAATATTCTTACCATCGTTAGGATCTTTTGGTAATAATAAGAGCCTGATCTCTTCTGCAAGATTTGTACGTTCTTCTTTGGCCTCAGATAACTCGTCTTTGACCATTTCGTTCATTTCTTCGTCATCAAAGCCAGCACGCATCATTTCGTCATCATCTTCGATCGTTTTTTGAACTTTCTTTAATTGGCGAAATTTCTCAACTGTTTCACGTAAATCTGCCATCTCTTTAGATAAAGCAGTAAAACGTGGCGTATCAGCGATCACTTCTGGATCTGAAAGAAGTTCAGCTAATTCAGCATAACGATCTTCTAACACTTGTAATCTTTCAAATAACTTATCCATTAGTAACTCCTTTACATTCCTTATTTTTCTTCGGGC
>DATGVB010000041.1:0-8556 GCA_035300805.1 Tetragenococcus sp.
TGGAAGATTTAAGAATTGCTTTTGAACTTTTGGGCTATGGCTGGGGCGGTACCTTCTTAGTTCTGATGATCATCTATTTAGCTGCTAAAGGATTAAGCCGCTTATTCCCAGCCAAAAAGAAATAAGGTGTTCTTATGGATAGGCAATATTCTATCAAGCGGCTCTGGCTGCAAAAGGACGCGAAAGCTTACAAGGCATGGTCTGAGCTGATGGAAAAAGCTTCTTTGCATACTGACGAGCAGCTGGATTATACTTTAGGGATCTATGACAATGAGAAATTAATTGCTAGTGCGTCCTTTCAGAAAAGTGTGATCAAGTGTGTAGCGGTTTGTCGTTTCTATCAATCGGAAAATCTGCTGACGGCACTTGTGACTCAACTTTTAGAAGAAATGAGTACAAGAGGATTTGTACATTATTTCCTTTATACTCAGCCAGAAAAGGAAATGATTTTTAATTCATTAGGATTTAAAAAGATTATTGCAACAAATGATGTGCTTTTCATGGAACAAGGAGTACCTGATTTTAAAGCTTATCTTGAGCTTTTACAAAAATATCAGCAAAATGGTGATAATGCTGCAATTGTGATGAATGCCAATCCGTTTACTAAGGGACATCAGTATTTGGTTGAGACGGCAGCAGCTAAAAGTGATCATGTCTATGTTTTTGTCCTGTCAGAAGAGCTTTCAGAATTTACAAGTGAAGAACGGATGAACTTAGTTAAGCAAGGAGTAAAACATTTAACCAATGTAACCGTCCTGCCGACCCAGCAGTATCTGGTCTCTCAGGCGACCTTTCCAGCTTACTTCTTAAAAGACAAAGCTGAATTATCCATCGCAAAAGTGCAGGCGACTCTGGATGCTCGACTTTTTAAAGAAGAGATCGCTCCTATTTTAATGATTGAAAAGCGTTATGTGGGAGAAGAGCCCTATTCGCCTGTGACAGAGGTATACAACCAGGCGATGCGGCAAGTTTTTGGAGATCACTTGAACTTAGTGGTCTTACCGCGTAAAGAGATTGCGGGTGATATTATTTCAGCGACCAAGGTACGCAAGGCACTCAAAGAAAAGGATTTTATTAAATTGCGGACCTTTTTACCAGAGACAACTTTTGATTATATTGTAAAAAAATTTAAATGAGGTGAATAGATTGGAAATTTTACAAAGTGCTGTAAGTGGAACAACCGAATCAAGTGATATTAAGATCACGCTCGAACCGATCGAAACAAATGAGATTCAGATCGATTTAGACAGCAGTGTGGAAAAACAATTCGGTAAGAAAATCCGTCAAGTGATCACAACGACTTTAAAAAATTTAGCAGTTTCAGGAGTTAAGGTGACTGCTGTTGACAAAGGAGCCTTGGATTGCACGGTTCAGGCTCGTACTGTAAACGCAGCATATCGCGCTGCTAAACAAGATCATTATGATTGGAAGGAGATCGACTCATGGAACGCTTAAGAAGAACAATGATGTTTGTACCTGGTCAAAATGCTGCAATGTTACGTGATGCTCCTTTATACGGAGCAGATTCGATCATGTTTGATTTGGAAGATGCTGTTTCTTTAAAAGAAAAAGATGCGGCTCGTACTTTGGTACATCATGCCTTACGTACCTTTGACTACAGTAATGTTGAAACTGTGGTTCGGATCAATGGTTTAGACGCTGGCGGGAAAATGGATGTCGAAGCCATGATATTAGCTGGTGTTGATGTAATTCGTTTACCTAAAACTGAAACAGCTCAAGATATTATTGATGTGGATCAAGTGATCACTGAAGTTGAAAAACAATATGGGATCCAAGCAGGCAAGACTCATATGATGGCTGCTATCGAATCTGCTGAGGGAGTCTTAAATGCGCGTGATATTGCCAAAGCTTCTACTCGTTTGATCGGGATTGCTTTAGGTGCAGAAGATTATGTAACAAACCTCAAGACACGACGCTACCCTGACGGACAAGAACTATTTTTTGCTCGCAGTATGATTTTACATGCCGCTCGAGCTGCTGGTATTGCAGCCATCGATACAGTTTATTCAGATGTCGATAATACAGAAGGCTTTGAAAATGAAGTTCGTCTGATCAAGCAACTTGGTTTTGATGGTAAATCAGTAATTAATCCACGTCAAATTCCTTTAGCTAATAAAATTTATGCACCAACTGAAAAAGAAGTGCAGGATGCCAAAGAAGTGATCTGGGGTATTCGTGAAGCAGAAGCAAAAGGATCTGGGGTAATTTCCGTTAATGGCAAAATGGTTGATAAACCGATTGTCGAACGAGCTGAGCGTGTAATTGCACTTGCACTTGCAGCCAATATGATCAAAGAGGAGGATATTTAGAATGGTTTTAAATAAAGTAGGTAAAGACATTCCTCAAAAGTATGCCGATCAATATGGGGTTTACGAAGGCGAGCTGGCTCATATTCATGATTATAAAGAAGCCAGCCGTCAAGTAAAACCTGTTAAACCACAGGATAAGAAGTTACTAGGAAGTATCCATGAAGCGATTGAAAAAACCGGTTTGAAAGATGGTATGACAATTTCTTTCCATCATCATTTTCGTGAAGGCGATTATGTCATGAACATGGTTTTGGATGAAATTGCTAAAATGGGTATTAAAGACATTTCGATCGCACCTAGTTCGATTGCCAATACGCATGAACCTTTGATCGATCATATCAAAAATGGCGTAGTAACGAATGTAACTTCTTCTGGCTTGCGGGATAAAGTCGGAGCGGCAATTTCTGAGGGAATCATGGAAAATCCAGTTGTGATCCGTTCTCATGGTGGACGGGCACGTGCGATTGCCAGCGGCGATATTCATATTGATGTGGCCTTTTTAGGAGCACCTAGTTCGGATGAATACGGTAATGCTAATGGAACGAAGGGCAAAGCAACTTGCGGTTCCTTAGGTTATGCTATGATCGATGCCAAGTACGCCGATCAAGTTGTTATTATCACTGATACTCTGGTAGATTATCCCAACACACCGATCAGCATTCCACAAACGGATGTTGATTATATCGTCAAAGTAGATGCAATCGGAGATCCCAGTGGAATTTCTAAAGGAGCAACACGCTTTACTAAAAATCCGAAAGAATTAATGATCGCTGAATATGCAGCTAAAGTCATCACTAATTCTCCTTACTTCAAACAAGGCTTTTCTTTCCAGACTGGAACAGGGGGCTCTTCGCTTGCTGTTACGCGTTTTATGCGTGAAAAGATGATTGAAGACGGGATAACAGCCAGCTTTGCACTTGGTGGTATCACCAATGCTATGGTTGAATTACTAGATGAAGGCTTAGTTGAAAAAATTATCGATGTACAAGATTTTGACCATCCGTCTGCTATTTCTCTAGGTGAAAACCAAGAACATTATGAAATTGATGCCAACATGTATGCTTCACCACTAAGTAAAGGTTCTGTCATCAACCAGCTGGATACTTGTATTCTTTCTGCTTTAGAAGTTGATACAGATTTTAATGTCAATGTTATTACTGGTTCTGATGGTGTCATTCGTGGAGCTTCAGGCGGCCATTCAGATACTGCAATGGCTTGTAAGATGAGTATTATCGTATCGCCGTTAGTCCGCGGCAGAATCCCAACATACGTTGACCGAGTAAATACGGTTGTCACCCCAGGTGATTCAGTAGATGTTATCGTTACTGAAATTGGTGTTGCCATTAATCCTCAACGACAAGATTTGATCGAGCATTTCAAAAACGTAGATATACCACAATTTACGATTCAAGAATTGCGCGATAGAGCCTATGGCATCGTTGGTGATCCAGATCCAATCGAATATGGTGATAAAACAGTTGCCTTAATTGAATATCGCGATGGCTCACTGATCGATGTGGTAAAGAATGTCTAATCAAGTCTTTCTTGGAGAAGAGATTTCTTTAGCCCAAATGCTGCAGGTAAGAGAAGAGCGTGTCAGACTGCAAAATGAGTTATTAAATAAGTATCCGCACGCTGCTCTTTTAGTTGCCACGATGAATATTCCTGGTCCGATCAAGACTTCGTTGCTTTTAGAACAAGTATTTGATCAGTTGATGACAGTTATTAAAGCCGAAGTTGTGATTGAAGAAACAGTGGAACGAAAATTAAAAACGGGACCAGAATTTTATGCGGTCAGTCCTTTATCCGCCGTTGACTTAAAACAAAAAATGGTTACTTTAGAAGAAAATCACGCATGCGGACGTTTGTTTGATTTGGATATCCATTACTGGCAGACAGGCAATCAGAGTATCAGTCGCAGCGACTTAGGTTTGGCTGCCAGAAGATGTCTGGTCTGTCAGAATGAAGCGAAAGAATGCGGACGGGCACGTCGGCATTCAGTGCAGGAAATGCAGGAAAGAATCTGTGAACTAATATTAGAAAAGGAGTAGGTGGATGACGAAAAAAATTCAATTTATGGAAACCGTCTTACGTGATGGTCAGCAAAGTCAAATTGCAACGAGAATGCCTACTGAAGATATGTTGCCGATCATTAAAACTATGGATCAGGCAGGCTTTTATTCACTGGAGATGTGGGGCGGAGCGACTTTTGATGCTTGTGTTCGCTTTTTGAATGAAGATCCGTGGGAAAGACTACGCAAGATTCGTAAAGAAGTTAAACACACTAAACTGCAAATGTTATTGCGCGGACAAAATCTGTTAGGCTATCGTCATTATGCAGATGATGTAGTCGAAGCCTTTGTAAAAAAATCAGTTGAAAACGGCATTGATGTGATCCGTATTTTTGATGCTTTAAATGATGTACGGAATATGAAGACTGCTATGGATGCCACTAAAACAGCTGGAGGACATTGTCAGGCGGCGATTGCCTATACTACTAGTGAAATTCATACAGTTGATTATTTTGTTAAATTAGCACAAACCTTTGCCAAAGAAGGGGCGGATTCGATTTGTATCAAAGATATGGCTGGAGTATTAACACCAGACACTTGCTATGATCTAGTCAAAGAAATTAAAGCTGCTGTGGACCTTCCTTTAGAAGTCCATACGCATGCTACCAGCGGAATCGCTGAAATGACTTACCTGAAAGCTGCTGAAGCGGGAGCTGATATTATCGATACGGCAATTTCTTCTTTTTCAGGCGGGACAAGTCAACCAGCTACCGAGTCGGTTGCTACTGCTTTAGCAGGTATGGGTTTTGATACTGGTTTAGACATGAAAGAAGTAGCAAAAATTGCCACTCACTTCAATCCTGTCCGTGATCGTTTTCGCAAGGATGGGATCTTAAATCCTAAAGTCAAGGATACAGAACCGCGGACTTTGATTTATCAAGTTCCTGGAGGTATGCTTTCAAATTTACTCAGTCAGTTAACGGAGCAAGGTTTAGCTGATAAATATGATGAGGTTTTAGCTGAAGTACCCAAAGTGCGGGCTGATCTTGGCTTTCCGCCGCTTGTGACGCCAATGTCGCAAATGGTGGGCACACAAGCTTTGATGAATGTGATCTCAGGGGAGCGCTATAAGTTGATCCCTAATGAAATTAAAGATTATGTTCGTGGTAAGTATGGTAAATCACCCGTTCCAATTACCACAGAAATGAAAGAAAAAATTATCGGAGATGAAGAAGTCATGACTGCGCGTCCAGCTGATTTTCTTGCACCGGAATTAGCAGAATTGAAACAAGAAGTTAGTCAATATGCTAGAAGTGAGGAAGACGTTTTGCTTTATGCTATGTTCCCGGATCAAGGAAGAGATTTTTTAGGCAAGCGTGAGGATCCGTTTTATGATGTACCTCTTCAAAAGGTAGACGTTAAAATTGAATTGGATTAAATGAAAAGGTGGGCTTTTGCCCATCTTTTTATTTGCATTTTAAATAATATATGTTTTTTATTATAACTACATATATTATTGACGACCAGTGTCTAGAGAACGAATTGTACGATTAGGATCAGCAAGAGCAAATAGGCGATATTGATTTGATAAAAATATTTATTAAAAAGCTTTTGTTCCTGTGGTGCATAGATGCGTATAATTTTATGTCCGATCAAGTTGGCCATCGAAGCCACTAGAGTCCCCAAACCACCGATGTCAGCTCCTAACACCAGAGCCTGATGATAATGGGTAAAGTGTGCTAAAAGTAAAGTACTAGGTACATTGGAAATTACTTGTGATGTCAGCAGGCTAGTAAATAAGGTGCGGTTAGGACTTGTCATTAAACTATGAAGCCATTCAATCAAATTATCTAATTGCTTAATATTACCTACGATGATAAAGAAAAAAGCAAAGGTGGCCAGTAAACGATAATCGATTTTTTTAAATAATTTAGGTTGAACGAATAAAACAGCAGCTACAACGATCAATAAAGCTAACCAATAGGAGATTTGATTAAATACTCCGGCGATCATAACGACCATCAATAAACTAAAAATAAGGGTTTTTTTAAAGTCTGCTTTTTGTTGCGGCAGTTCAATAGAAAGTATTTCTTTAGGAATCAGCTGGACTGTCAGCATTAACAAAATGAGGGCTGAACCAGAAAGTAGGCCTGTAGCCTGAAAAAATTCAAATAAAGACATCTGGTGGAGTGAATATAAAAATAAATTATGGGGATTACCAAAAGGGAAAAGACTGCTGCCAAGATTGGCCGCTGGAATAATCAAGGCAGCGCCTAACATGATGCTGGGACGTTTTTTTATCGTTTTCGTTATGCGTAAGTAAAGAGGAAGGAGCGTCAGTATTGTAACATCGTTGGTTAAAAACATAGCGCCAAAAAAGCTAAGCAGAATAATGGAACGGATCAAAGCTCGCAGGGAAACGCTTTTTCTAACTAGCATACTGCTTAAATGACCTAAAATCCCTGCATAATCGAGTCCATTAATTACTAACATAAGTCCGCTTAAGGTGACAATTGTTTTAAAATTGATGTCAGCAACGGAAAAACGACCAAAAAAAATAGCAATGGCGGCTAATAAAAAAGAAATGCTAAATGTTACATCTCCACGAAAGAAGTGAATAATTTTTTTCACAACGTTACTCCTTAAAATTTTCTTTATTACTATTTTAACACTAATATTTAATAGTTGAAATAGGCAGATTATTTTACTTATAAAAAGTAAGAGTCTACAATAAATCTAGGATGTGATGAAAATGAAGATTAAGCACTTTAAAACGAAAAAAATATAATTTTTCCTGATTTTCAGTTGGCTGAAAGTACTCAACCAGGAAAAATTGCAATAAAAGTAAAAGAATTGGCTAAATTAACAGCTTTTTATCGAGATATTATCGGACTGACCGTTCTAGAAGAAAAGAGTAATCATAGTATTTTAGGTGTTGAAGAAAATGTACTGTTGACCTTACAGCAAATTTCAGATCCGCTCCCTTTCAATCGGAAAACAGGACTCTATCATGTAGCTTTCTTGTTACCGACCCGTAAAGACTTGGGGAACGCTTTATTTCATTATCTGAAAAATGATGCCATCGATGGTGCCAGTGATCATGGGTATAGTGAAGCTTTGTATTTGACCGATCCTGAAGGAAATGGGATTGAAGTTTATCATGATAAGCCTATGTCAGAGTGGGATATTGGCAAAGATGGCGAAATTATCGGTGTGACAGAAGAGCTGGATGCTCAGAGTGTCCTTGATGCTGGAGATCGAGATTGGCGTGGTTTTCCAGTCGGTACCCAGATTGGTCATGTTCATTTAAAAGTGGCTGATTTATCGCTGACCGAAGCTTTTTATACGAATATTTTGGGGTTGTCGCTGAAAAATAATTTTGGTGATCAGGCTAAGTTTTTCGCAAGTGGTAAATATCATCACCATATTGGAACAAATACCTGGCTTTCAAAAGGCGTTTCACCTATGGCAGACAAAGATCTGGGCCTTTCTTACTTCAGCTTTTACGTAGCAGATCTGTCAGAACTAAAACGGATCCAAAAACACTGGCAGGACAAGAAAGCTGACTACCAGAAAGATCCGGACGACAGCTTGTGGATCACCGATCCAAATGGAATCAGGATCAAATTTGAAAAGAATAAAGCAATTTGGAATCATCCGCTAGAGTAGTAAATTAACGAGTTGATAAAATAAAGGCATGATTCCTACAGCGTGGATCAGACGTGCAATCTGAATCATAGCTACACTGTTCATATTGACACCGTAATCGGCTGAAATCAGCGCAATATCTGTTGCTCCTGCAGGACAAGAGGCGAACAAGGCTGAAGTGAAATCTAACCAGCCTTTATGTTTGTTGATTTGAGCGTAAAGATAACTTAGCAGCAGATAAACGACAATGATAATAACAGCCGGAATAAAAAATGTTTTTAAAGAAGCTGCTACTTCTCTGGTAAAGCTGGCACCGACCATTGATCCAGCTAAGATTTGAGCAAACTGCCGAATCTGAATAGGAAAAGCACTGATATTTGTCCGTAACTTGAATAAAGAAGAAAATAATAAAGATAAGCTGAGTGTACCTGCCGGAAAACCTAAAAAATAACCTAGTAAACCACCTGAAGTACCTATCACTAGAACAACTGCCAGATGTTTTTTATTGAGCGGTTGTTTTTTTATTTTTACGTCCATCTTTTTTTCTTCTTTGGCAGTAGTCTCAT
>DATGVB010000042.1:0-3436 GCA_035300805.1 Tetragenococcus sp.
ACTGCCCTGTTTTATTGCCTGATTTTTCAATTAAGCTTTAGTTACGTTAGTAGCTTGAGGTCCACGTTGGCCTTCTTCAACATCATAGTTGACTGCTTGGCCTTCTTCTAAAGTTTTGAAGCCGTCTTCTTGGATAGCTGAAAAATGAACAAATACGTCATTTCCATCTTCACCAGTAATGAAGCCATAACCTTTTTCTGCGTTGAACCATTTAACTGTACCGTTTTCCATTAAGAAAATCCTCCTTGTGTATATACACATATTTGCGAATCCTTGTTAAGTGAATATTTGGAAGATGTTCTTAGATGAAACAAACTACCATAAATTACATAACAAAAACTACAAGAATCATTATAACACATTCTACTGAAAATACTATGGTTTTTTTGAAAATCACAAAAATTCTTTCACGATTAATATCTCAAACTAGCAAATAAAGTCTTCTTGCCGGGAGCATTCTCCTCTTCTAAGACATAGACGTTCCCATTATTACGCAAGACATCTCGTGCAGTAGTATTTAAAACCTGGCGCCAATCATATTCGCTTTCCGGATCATCACCAAAGTTTTCCTGCAAATTGTTGGTTGAGATAAAAAACTTGTCGATCCGACCTAAGCTTGCTGCTTGCTTGATATCAGCAATTTGATCAAAATTTTTGCGTTCCATTAATTTCTGATAATCACTAATCTCTGCCTGCATTAATTCAGCAGTAATTTTTTCTGTTTCTTTTTCCAGTTCTTTTCTAGAAAGCTGAGCTGGCGAGCGAGAAATAGAGAAGCTAGGATCATAAAAAGCATAATTAACATTTTTCTTAAAAGTAGTCTGATTTTCGGGTAAAGCATATAGATATAACGGTAAACCTTCCTGATTAACAAAATCATTTTTCAAAAATTTACCAATTGCCTGGTAATAGTTATTCCAGTCAACTTCATCTTCTTCATCTTTGGCATTGGTAGAATGGTAGCCGACACCAGCTGGAGCAGCAGTCGAATGAGAAAAGTTCACCTGTCCACCCGTCACTTCTTCGCCTAGTGCCGTCTTCATATCTATCGGTGCCCCATCGGATAGTTTTACCTGAGTGAGTTTTTTGTTATCCATCAAATACAGACTCATAGAAGTCCGATTCAAAGCTAACAGATAGTAACGATAATTAAACTGTTCATTTTTGATCATTGCCAGTAAATAAGGGGTATCTCCTACGTAATACTGATCATCCACACGAATAGACAAGCGATTAATATAAATTTCTTTGGCAGTTAAAACAATGGCTACACTGGTTGAAGTATCACGGAAAAATTCTCTATCATTAAATAATTGATCGAATTTCAATTGAAAAGGTGTCCAGTCAAGATCCGGATAACGTTTATCAAAGCGTTTTTTTGCAGATTTCATGAAGTTTTTTAACTTCAACTGATCTTTCTCAGTTCCCTGTGGTGTCAAATTACTATTCATCATTATCGTAATAAATGGTCCTTTTACACCTTCAGCTGACAAACGATTCCATAATTCATTTTCTTTTTTTGCCATACACTGTTCCCTCCTAAAAAATTATATGATCCACTTAAATTGTAACATGGAGATTTCTTTCAAACAAACGAAAGCTTTTTCAGGGCTAAGAAGGAAAGTAGAATTAATACTTATTTACATATTACTGGTTACTACAACGTCTACACCTGTATCCAGCAAATTTTCAAGGGCAACTTCCCCAACTTTGACCGGCTCATGTAAGACAATCTGGTTGATTTTGTCCATGGCAGCTCCAACTTTGTCTTTAGGGATCGCTTCAGCCGTCTTGACTGGACATCTGCGCATGCTACCTCCTTTGAGAATGACCGTTGAAGTCAGCATGCGAACAGGGCAAGTCGCCTCGCTTTTACCATAGACTTCTCCTTTTTTACAACTGTTGCCTGTGACTTTATAACCATTATCCTCATCAACCTGTAGATGGCAGCCTTTTGGACAGGCTATACAAATAAATTTTTTCATGATGCTCTCACCTCATCCACACTAATTTCAATTTCATCGCCTTGAATCTGCTGCAATAATTTTTTTGATAACTTGATTTTTTCCATTTCACCAGGTGCCATATAATCACGTTTAAATTCTTTTAAAACTTGACCCTTACAAGTCAGTCTGATCACGCTTTTATCATAAGTCTGATTGACTCGAAAAGCTAACTGGATTTTTTTGTCCAAATGATTTTTGCTGATTTTTTGCGGAACCGTATAAGTGACATGAGTGCCGGTATTAATGGTTAAGAATTCCGTAGTTTTTACTTCATTTTCTTGTAAATAATGAGCTGCTCCCTGGCCGGCTCGAATACTTTCTTCGGTGACAAAATCCACCAGATCATGAACATGAACTACATTGCCACAAGCAAAGACGCCGGCTACGGAGGTCTCCATATTTTCAGCAACCACTGCACCATGCGTCCGACGATCTAGACTAACCCCAGCGTTACGGCTAAGTTCGTTTTCGGGAATCAAGCCGACTGAAAGTAAGACCGTATCACAGTCAAATTCCATTTCTGTACCAACAATGGGTTTGCGATTTTGATCAACTTCTGAAACGATCACTTTTTCCACCCGATTTTTACCTTTTATATCAGTAATTGTATGAGAAAGATATAATGGAATGTCAAAATCATCTAGACATTGCACGATATTACGATTTAACCCGCCGGAATAAGGCATCACTTCAACACAAGCTAAAACTTCCGCTCCTTCTAGTGTCATCCGGCGAGCCATGATCAGACCGATGTCTCCTGAGCCTAAGATGATCACTCGTTTGCCGACTAAATAACCTTCCATATTCGCATAGCGCTGCGCTACTCCAGCGGTCATGATGCCGGCAGGCCGGCTGCCCGGAATTCCAATAGCTCCGCGCGTTCGTTCACGGCAGCCCATCGAAAGGATGAGCGATTTAGCTTGTAATACCTGATAGCCATCTGCTTTATTGACGATGTGCACTTGCTTTTCCGGGGTGATCTCCAAAGCCATGGTATCTAATAATACGTGTACGCTGGTATCTTGTAATAAATCAATGAAACGCTCGGCATATTCGGGTCCGGTCAGTTCTTCTTTAAAATAATGCAGACCAAAGCCATTATGGATACATTGATTTAAAATCCCACCCAGACGATGATCTCTTTCAATAATCAAAATATCACGCACACCTTTATCGTAAGCTGAAACAGCAGCTGCCATTCCTGCAGGTCCGCCGCCAATAATAATTAAATCAAACATGAACTTTCCCTCCTTTAGTTTCTTGTGCTAAAACATTACTGCCTAAACGATCCTGCAATATTTCCAGCGGTGAGCGATGGCTTTCTTCGGCAATTATCTCTAAAACACGCGGACCGCAAAAGCCGCCTTGACAACGTCCCATTCCTGCATTACAGCGTCGTTTGATACCATCAATTGAGACGGGCGGGATCG
>DATGVB010000043.1:0-3291 GCA_035300805.1 Tetragenococcus sp.
AGGAAGCCTTTGAAAAAGCAATCGAGGTGGCTAGACGGAATCATGGCCGTGTAATTGTAGCAAAAGTGATTGAAGAACAAGTCCCGTCAACGATGGGCTTTGCTCCACTGAGTGACTCTGTCTTGCAAGAAGAAGAAAAAGATGCACAAGAATTGGTAGACAAGTGCAAAGACTATGCAACTTCTGTTGATTTTACCCGTTTAGAGGAGGTTGTGCAATACGGATCAGCTAAAATGTTATTAGCCCAGGAATTACCTAAAAAATATAATGTGGACTTAATCATGGTCGGACAATCTGGTTTGAATGCTGTCGAACGTTTTATAACTGGCAGTGTAGCCAGTTATATTATCCGTGAAGCCACTTGTGATGTATTGGTAGTGACCCCAAGTAAAAAAGATTAATATTTTAGGAGGAACAATTTTGATTTTTGCATATAATCCGGCGAATGTTGGCGATGTATTAATGGTGATTACAGCAGATGACAAGAATATGGAGCAGACTTACGAACGCAAAGAAAATGTGGTTCGTATTAAAACCATTGATGGTAGTGTGGTAGGCTGGAATATTTTTGCAATCTCAGCTATTTTAACTTTGAAAGAAGAAGGACAGCTTCAGCTGACACAAGAACAAGTAGAAAAAATCAATCAGGAGATTTGTCAAGCTGGTTTTGATGACCGTCTGCAGGTAGATCAAGAACCGAAATTTGTGATTGGTTATGTTAAAAGTTGTCAAGCTCACAAAGATAGTGACCACTTGTCGATTACTCAAGTGGAGATCGATAACGGCCAAAGCTTGCAGATCGTTTGCGGGGCGCCTAATATTCGTAATGACTTGAAAGTGGTGGTCGCCAAACCAGGCGCTATGATGCCCGATGGAATGCTGATTTGGCCGGGAGAGTTGCGCGGTGTAGCAAGTTATGGCATGATTTGTTCGGCTAGAGAACTACAGTTGCCTGATGCACCACAAAAACCAGGAATTTTGGAGTTGGCATCTGATGCTGTGGTAGGACAAGAATTTATTGTATCTAAATAAAAAAATCCCGTCTGTTAAAGTAACAGGCGGGGTTTTTGGTTAGTTGTTTGATTGGCTTTTAATGATTGACTGATCTTCAGATAACTTAACAGTGACACTCTGACTCTTGCCATTGCGGTAGAAAGTGAGCTTCATCTTGTCACCCACATCTTTTTTGTATAAAGCAGCTCGTAATTCACTAGAATCGCTAACTTCTGTATCATCGACTTTAGTGATCACATCGTATTGTTTCAGCCCAGCTTCACTGGCAGGTGTTGACTTGCCGACGTTTTGGATCACGACACCATTGACGATTGAATCAGGTAATTTTAAGACACTCTGTCTTTGTTCAGAAGAAACGACATTTAAATCAATCATCGTAATTCCTAAAGCAGGGCGTGTTACTGACCCCTTATCTTCTAACTGACTAATGATCTTAGTTACATCTTTACTTGGGATCGCAAAGCCCATCCCTTCAACACTGACTCCAGACTGACCGGAGCTGGCGATTTTACTTGAGTTGA
This sequence comes from Tetragenococcus sp., assembly GCA_035300805.1. Taxonomy (GTDB): domain Bacteria; phylum Bacillota; class Bacilli; order Lactobacillales; family Enterococcaceae; genus Tetragenococcus. Next base: position 1,536 of record DATGVB010000043.1, read on the forward strand.
TCCCAATGACCTGACCAGAAATATTGATCAAAGGTCCACCGGAATTTCCGGGATTGATCGCAGCATCCGTTTGGATGGCATTTATACTAATATCCTCACCTGAATCACTTTGACTAGTTACTAGACGATTGATAGAAGAAATAATCCCTTGAGTAACCGAATTTGCATAATCAGAACCCAAAGGCGACCCAATTGCAATAGCAGGTTCACCTACAGTTAATTCATCTGAATCACCTAAAGTAGCCACTGTATCGACTTTATCAGCTGAAATCGTAAGAACGGCCAGGTCACTGAAAGCATCCGTTCCCACTAATTTAGCAGTTTCACGCGTCCCATCGGCCAATAAGACCTCAAGCCCCTTTTGATTTGCAACCACATGGTTATTTGTTACGATATAGGCCTTGTCGTCGTCTTTTTTATAAATCACACCACTGCCTTCGCTGGCTGTCTCCAAGTCAGAATCAGAGTCTGAATCCTGTTCAGTTGATCCAAAGCCCCATTCGTCAGTAGAGCTATTCTGCAAATTGATCACTGAAACAACAGCATTTTGCACTTTTTTGACTGCAGAAGTAGTATCACTATCGACTTTAACTTTTACATTGCTGACAGTTGCCTTATTATTTTCATCGGTTACCCCTGATGTAGTTGTTGCTTCATTGGATGAATTTCCATTTGTAAAATAGTAAAAACCACCAAAAGCTATTAAACCGCCAAGTAATCCTCCTAAAAGACTGATAGCAAATTTTTTTAAAGCATTGTTTTTATTATTATGCGGAGTTACATCTTTTCTGACCATCACGCATTTCCTCCTTGGTAATGACTTTATTATTAGTATAATATGATTGGTTGATTTCAGTCTACTAACAACCTTTGAAAAAAATATGAAAAAGATTTGTTTTAAAAAAGTAAAAATAACAATTTTTTGCTACAATAAAAATTGTGTGTAAAACTGTGGATTAGTTGTTCATAAGAGAATCTATCTTTATCCACAGCTTTGTGGATAAAGTGGATTTTTTAGTGTAAAACATATGTTCTTATGAAAAAAGTTGATAAAAAAGGATATTTTAAGTGAAAAACTGGGGATAAGTCTGTGTATACTGTGTATAACTTTGTTGAAAACTAAAGGGAGATCAGTAATGAATATTAAAATTATCTGTGTAGGAAAATTAAAAGAGAAATATCTGGTGCAAGGAATCAATGAATATAAAAAAAGATTAGGTGCCTATACCAAAGTAGAATTAGTCCAAGTGCGCGATGAAAAAGCACCTGAGAAACTGAGCGCGGCAGAAATGATTCAAGTCAAAGAAAAAGAGGGAACACGTATTTTAGCTAAGATCAAAGATAGCGAATATGTCTTTGCCTTAGCGATCAATGGGAAAAATCCTAGTAGTGAAGCTTTTGCTAGACAAATCGATCAACTGGGAATTCAAGGGAAAAGTCAGCTGACTTTTGTGATTGGCGGTTCTTTAGGACTCAGTGAAGCAGTCTTAGAACGCAGTAATACACAAATCTCTTTTGGTAAGATGACCTATCCCCATCAGCTGATGCGGCTGATTTTGGTCGAACAGATTTATCGGGCATTTAAGATCAATCGGGGGGAACCGTATCACAAGTGATGATGTTTTTGAAACAGTTTCTGAATAAGGTGGAAACTGTTTTAATTGTTAAATAGTTTCTTAGATAGCCAGTTAACAAGGTCTCTATTCCAATTTTTAAACTTCTAGCATAGTTTTTTCTTAATTTAATATATGTCTCT
>DATGVB010000044.1:0-3327 GCA_035300805.1 Tetragenococcus sp.
TGGCTTCTATTTCCGGTATTATTTTGACCTCGCGTTTAAATTCTGCTCAGCCTACAGCCGGACAGTCTTTTGAAATGGATGCCATTGCGGCCGTCGTTTTGGGCGGCACTAGTTTGTCAGGAGGAAAGGGGCGGTTATTTGGTACATTAATTGGAGCTTTGATCATAGGTACGATCAATAATGGCTTGAATCTGTTAGGAGTTTCAAGTTTTTATCAGCAAATTGTTAAAGGTTTAGTAATTATCGTTGCAGTGTTATTAGATAGAAAGAAAAATGATTAATTAAAAAAGGGAGAGAAACAAGATGAAAAAATTATTACTTTCAGTAGCTATGATGGGACTGTTTTTATCAGGATGCGGAGCGGCGACGGTCAATGATGGTGCTTCAGACGACAGTGGTGAAACTGACAAGAAAGCGGCAAGTGAATTAAAAGTGGGGGTAAGTATTTCGACTTTGAATAATCCGTTTTTTGTTTCAGTTAAAGATGGAATTAATGATTTGGCTAAAGAAAATGATACGAAGACGATTGTTTCAGATGCTCAAAATGATACCTCAAAGCAAAGTAATGATATGGATGATCTGATCCAGCAAGATGTGGACGTGATTCTGGTCAATCCAGTGGACTCTTCAGCGATTGAACCTGCAGTCCAAGCAGCTAATGAAGCAAATATTCCAGTCATTGCTCTTGATCGCAGCTCTGATGGCGGTAAAGTACTTACTCTGGTAGCTTCTGATAACGTTAAAGGCGGAGAAATGGCTGCTGATTTCATTATCGATAAAGTAGGTGAAGGAGCTAAAGTAGTTCAGCTAGAAGGCATACCCGGAGCTTCGGCAACTCGTGAACGGGGCAAGGGATTTGAAAATATTGCTAAAAAAGATTTAGATATTGTTGAAAGTCAGTCCGCTGACTTTGATCGTGCGAAAGGTCTGACAGTTATGGAAAATATCCTCCAGTCAAACTCTGATATCAAAGCCGTCTTTGCCCAAAATGACGAAATGGCATTAGGAGCGATCGAAGCCTTGAAAGCAGCTGACCAGTCAGATGTTTTAGTGGTTGGCTTTGATGGTAACGAAGATGGGATTAAAGCAGCAGAAGCCGGTACTCTGAGTGCTACAGTAGCACAACAGCCAACTGAAATGGGTAAATTGGCTTTACAGGCAGCTTATGACCATTTTGCTGGTAAAGATGTCAGCGATCAAGTGGACTCACCATTAGAATTAAAAGAAGCAGAATAGTTGGAAGAAAAAATAAATTGAGTTAGCAGCGGGCTGTTTAGTCCAGTGGCTAACTCAATTTTTACTGATGTTTTTTATTTTCGTTTAAAAATCTTCATACTGGCATCTGGAGTTTCAAGTGAGAGCTGCTGTTGATTATCTAGCTGCAAACTTGTTTCAGAGATCTCTTCCAGCAAGTCATTTCCTTCTTGGAAGATATCAGCTAAATCAGAAGACAGGTCCGTATCAGCTAAAGCAATCAGCTGATTTTTAGTCACTTTTATTGTTAGAATATCATCTTTTACAGAGATAATATGATCAAAGCTGTGCGCTTCTTTTTTTGAAAAACCTTTGTTTTCTAACTCGCTGATGAGTTCTTTAGAAGAAAGCTTTACATATTCTTCCACAGAAGCAAAACTCCAGTAATATTGTAATTTTTCTAAATCTTCATTTGAAGTGTCTATCTGCATTGACAAAGTATCAACATCAAAGGAATAATTATTTGTTCTTTTCTTAATGGTACCCGTAATTTTTCCTTTAGCACTTGCCATTTTTTCTGTACTAATGAACGAACCATTCCTTTTGATTTCTAAATTTATCAGCTCATCACTGTCTTCCATGGTCCACTTGCCGGCTAATTTGTTGTTATGTGATAGAAAATAGAAAAGACTAAGAAAAACTATTAGAAGGATAATTGTTATTTTTTTAGTCTTATAATTTTTTTCTAGAGTTTTATTTTCAAGTTGTTTACCACATTCCCTGCAAAAATTCGCTCCACTTTGTATCTCAGCTCCACAATTTGGACAATATCTCATTTTTTTCTCCTCGGAAAACAGTTGTTGTAGTTATTATAATAACACAAAATTAGGATAGAAAGGGGTATTTTTTCTTTAACAAACCGCTGAATATTTTGATTTTATTCGAATCGTTGAAAACGGTTATGTTACTGATAGTTATGCCAGTTGCGGTTGATTCAGTTAGTGAGAATGATCAAGTGGGATCTTCTTGTTTGTATTTTGCAGAATTTAAAGGAACAAGTTGATTGATTTCTGTATAATTTTTATTGACGCTGGTCATTGTAGGCTGTCTCTAATTCAGCTAACATTTCATAGGTTGCTTTCATTGTTGGGCATGCATCTGCCGGAATCTGGTAATTATCAGTAAGTTGATGAATCTTTTGGTATTGTTTGCTGAGATCACTAGCTGGCTCTAATTGCGTTTTTTTCTTAATTTCTTCAAATAAATGGTGCACTTCAAAGGTTTCCGGATGGTGTTTACCATGTGCCCGTGTAATAGCTAGTGTATAGGTTTCAAGTATTGGAAAATATTCTTCTTGTAATTTACGATAATCTGACATGATGAACCTCCTATTATTTAATTTACTGTCATGGAATCGGTTTTTACAGTTTCTTCTTTTCTTTATTTAAACATTACTCTTTCATACAGTTTTCCCCCTACATTTTTAAATATAGAGGGTCTAATCTAATTAGGAATTGATCCAAATCAATTTTGGCGAATTTTTTCATTTGACTAGCAGGAAATCTTAAATAAGGTTATTACATGTAATATAAAAAATAGAAGTTTTTCAACCAAACAAATTGTCATTTTTTAGCTTTTCCGTCATAATGTCTATATGGGAATATTGATAATGGGGGCAAGAACTATGAAAAAGATAAAAAAAATGCTACTTATTTTTGGCTGCTTGATCCTTTTATCAAGTTGCTCTTTGCCGGGACTTTCATCAAATAAGGATCGTAAAGTAGTTTCAATTGCTACAAGTGTAACGACAGAATCGCAAATACTAGCTGAAATTGTTAGTGGGATGGTAGAGCACTATACGGATAAAAAAAACGAGTCTGATAAGAAATCTGGGAACGGCTCAAATCAGTCACCGGGCTTTACTTAATGGTGATGCGGATATTGCGGCAGCGCGCTATACAGGCACAGATGTCACGACTATTTTAAAAATGGAGGCCATCACTGATCCTGAAAAGGCAGTGCGTGTGACTGAACAGGAATTTAAAAAAAGGTATGGTCAAATTCGTTTTTCTTCATATGGTTTTGATAATACTTTTGTTTTTTTAGTCAAAAAGGAGACGGCAGAAAAATATA
>DATGVB010000045.1:0-13540 GCA_035300805.1 Tetragenococcus sp.
AAATCTGGACCTGGAAGGACCTCCATTAATTCATTGATGGTTACATCAGGATTTTCAATCAATTTATCAATAGCCGCAATAACTTCATTTAAATTATGTGGCGGGATATTTGTAGCCATACCGACTGCGATCCCAGTAGTACCGTTAACAAGTAAGTTAGGAAAACGCGCCGGTAAAACTTCAGGTTCTTTTTCTGTATCATCATAGTTACCAACAAAATCAACTGTATTTTTATTAATATCGCGTAACATTTCCACGGCTAACCGACTCATTCGAGCCTCAGTATAACGCATGGCTGCAGCACTGTCGCCATCGACCGAACCGAAGTTACCGTGACCATCCACTAGCATATACCGATAGCTGAAAGATTGGGCCATTCGAACCATTGATTCATAAATTGCACTATCACCATGAGGATGATATTTTCCCATGACATCTCCCACAATACGTGCCGACTTTTTATGTGGTTTATCTGGTGTCACACCTAATTCACTCATACCATATAAAATCCGGCGATGAACTGGTTTTAAACCATCGCGTACATCAGGTAAAGCTCGTGCAACAATAACGCTCATTGCGTAATCGATAAAGGAGCCCCGCATTTCGCTGGTTAAATTGACGTCATGAATATGATTTTCTTGATCTTTCAAAATTTTTCCTCCCTTTCGAATTAGATATCTAAGTTTTGTACATAGTGAGCATTTTCTTCAATAAATTCTCGTCGAGGTTCTACCTTATCTCCCATCAACATTTCAAATACCTGATCGGCTTCAATTGCATCGTCAACACTTACTCGCAGCATTAAGCGATTTTCTGGATCCATAGTAGTAGACCACAATTGATGCTCATCCATCTCTCCTAAACCTTTGTATCTTTGTACCGTTGGTTTAGGACTTTGCGATAAATTAGCAATTGTTTGTGCCAACACTTCCTCGGCATTTTTGCCTGGTTGTACATAGGTGATATTTTTGCCTTGTTTCACACCATATAAAGGCGGTTGAGCAATATAGACAAAACCAGCTTCAACAATTGGACGCATATAACGATAAAATAACGTTAATAACAAAGTTCGGATATGAGCACCATCAACGTCGGCATCCGTCATAATGACCAATTTATGATAACGTGCTTTAGACACATCAAAATCTTCACCAAAACCCGTTCCCATTGCAGTAAATAAAGAACGAATTTCATCATTGGCTAAAATTTTATCCATACTTGCCTTTTCTACATTTAAGATTTTCCCGCGAATTGGCAAGATTGCTTGAAATTCACGACTCCGTCCTTGTTTAGCAGAACCTCCAGCAGAATCTCCTTCAACAATAAATAATTCACATTTTTCTGGATCGCGACTCGAACAATCAGCCAGTTTACCTGGTAGATTGCTAATTTCTAATGCCCCTTTACGACGAGTAACCTCACGTGCTCTTTTAGCAGCCTGTCTAGCCTTAGAGGCTAACAACCCTTTTTCAACAATGCGGCGGCCGACTGAAGGATTTTCCATTAAAAATTTGCTGAAATGTTCCGAAAATAATCGATCCGTTACTGTTCGAACTTCTGAATTTCCTAATTTTGTTTTGGTTTGTCCTTCAAACTGTGGATCTGGATGTTTGATAGAAACAATTGCTGTCAGTCCTTCTCGAACATCTTCACCAGAAAGATTATCATCATTATCCTTCATTAATTTTTGTTTACGCGCATAGTCATTAATCACTCGGGTCAAGGCGGTCTTAAAGCCAGACTCATGAGTACCTCCTTCATAGGTATGAATATTATTGGCAAAAGTCATTAAATTTGTATGAAAGCCATCAGTATACTGCATAGAAACTTCTACATTAATATCTTGCTGTTGTCCTTCTAAAAAAATCGGTTCAGGAAAAAGAACATCTTTATTCATATTTAAATATTCAACGTAGCTTTTAATTCCACCTTCATAATGATACTTGCGTAAAATAGTTTCTTCTGGTCTGCTATCTTTTATCGAAATTTCCAATCCTTTATTTAAAAAGGCTAATTCACGTACTCGTGTTGCTAATTTATCAAAATTAAATTCAATCGTATCAGTAAAAATTTCTGGATCTGGAACAAAATGAACTTCAGTTCCGTGTTCAGCTGTCTCACCAATAATTTTTAAATCTGACACAACTTTACCACGGCGATATTCCTGATAGTAAATTTTTCCATCTTTATATACTTTTACTTCTAATTTTATTGAAAGTGCATTAACAACCGAAGAGCCAACCCCGTGTAATCCTCCGGAAACTTTATAGCCGCCACCGCCGAATTTACCTCCAGCATGCAAAATAGTAAAAACTGTTTCCACAGCGGGACGACCCGTCTTTACCTGAATATCAACGGGAATTCCACGTCCGTTATCGATAACTGTTATACTGTTATCTTTTTCAATGATCACTTGAATATGGCTAGCAAAACCAGCTAAAGCTTCATCGATTGAATTATCGACAATTTCCCAAACAAGATGATGTAAACCTTCAGAGCTGGTAGATCCAATATACATTCCGGGGCGCTTACGTACAGCTTCTAAACCCTCTAATACTTGAATTTGACTAGCATCATATAATTTTGCACGTTCACGTAAATTTTTCTCTTCATCTGTCACTTATTCATCGTCTCCTTTTGCTTTACCTTGTCTGATATAAAAAATCTCAGGTTCAACAGTCATTTTTTCTTTCACATGATTTAGTGTTGTTGTTGTCAGAAAAGTTTGGACTTTTCCTTCAATCGTTTCTAACAAATGTAATTGTCTGGAATCATCTAGCTCACTCATCACATCATCTAGTAACAATATAGGATATTCATTCGTTTTTTCTTTAATCAAATCAATTTCAGCTAGCTTCACACTTAAGGCACAAGTCCTTTGTTGACCTTGTGAGCCAAAAGTTTGGACATTTTTTTCATTAACGAAAAAGAATAAATCATCACGATGAGGACCAATCAATGTCGTCTGGCGAAAACTCTCATTTTTTTTGTTTTTTTTTAGTGCTTCCAGATAGTTTTGCTTTATTTGATTTTCATCTGTTTTATAACTTAATTCAACACTTGAATGATAAATTATATTTAACATTTCTTTTGAATAGCTGATTTTTTGATGCATCTGGCTGGCCCAATATTCTAATTTCTTTACAAACTGCTGACGAGTAAGTAAGACCTTACTACCATGTTCCACTAATTGTTCAGTTAATACATCTAAATAAAGTTCATCAAGCGCTTTATCTTCAGCCAGTTGTTTTAAGTAGTGATTTCTTTGTTTTAAAGTTTTTTGATATTGGCTAAGCTCATAAAGATAAATTGGATCAATTTGACCAATTTCCATGTCAAGAAATTTACGGCGCACTTGCGGACTTCCCTTTACCAAGGATAAGTCTTCTGGAGCAAACAAAATCACATTTAACTGTCCTACATAGCTGGATAACTTTTTCTGTTCAATATGATTAACTTTTGTTTTACGTCCTTTTTTTGTTAAAAAAAGTTCAAGCGGTATTTTCGTATATTCTTTTTGAATTTCTCCTTTAATGTAGGCCTGATCTTGCTCCCATTGGATCAGTTCTTGTTCATTATTTGTCCGATGACTACGTGTTAGTGCTAAAGTATAGATACTTTCAAGTAAATTGGTTTTTCCCTGCGCGTTTTCACCTAAGAAAATAATTACATTATCATGAAAATCAAGCGCTAATGTATCATAGTTACGAAAATTAGTCAGTTGTAAATTATTCAATCTCATGAGTCATGTCCTTAGTTATAAAAAAAGTTCCTTTAGCAGGAATTTCAACCATCATACCAGCATAAAGCTTGCGTCCTCTACGATTTTCTAATTCACCGTCTACAAAAACAGCATTTTCTTTTAGATACCATTTTGCTTGACCACCGCTGGAAATTTCATCTATTTCTTTTAACAATTGAGTCAAAGTCATATATTCAGTTTTTAATGGAATATTTTTTTTCATGATTACCTCGCAAATTTAATTGATATACCTTTACAATTATACCTTTTTTTCAAATGAAAGACAAATAGATGTGATTTTTAAAGCTTCTAATAAGTTTTTACTCATTTAGATAATTTTTAACCCCAAACAAAAAAAAGCCTTAGAATTGCTTCTAAGGCCTTTTGATTTAAAAAAGTATATTAATTTGTACGCACAGGGGTGATCAATTGAATAAAATTACCATCACTTTCAGTAGGTTCCAAAGTAAATGGACGAACTGCGGAAATAAAGGCGATATGAATAGAACTATCTCCAAATGCACGTAAAGCATCTTTCATGTAATCTGGATTAAAAGAAATGTCTAACGGTGCACCAGAAACTTTTTCGTATTTTAAATCTTCTTCTACTTTTCCCACTTCTGGTGAGTTTCCAAGTAAAACAACCTGATTGTCATCAATATGCAAACGAACGATATTGTTGCGACTTTCATGAGACAATAAAGAAGCCCGGTCAATGGCAGCTAAGAGTTCAGTAACTGAAAATTCAATAGTTGTATTAAAATCATGAGGAATCAAGCGATTTGTATCCGGATATTTTCCCTCTAATAAACGTGAGTAAAATTTCATCGAAGAACCTTCAAAAAGTACTTGGTTTTCCATAATTTGAATCTGAATACTATCTTCATCTTCTGCTAAAATTCTTGATAATTCAATTAAGCTTTTTCCTGGAATAACGATGTCAAATTCTTCTTCATTATTTTCTAATGGAATGATCCGCTGACTCATTCGATGGGAATCTGTAGCCACTGCCAATAATTGGTTTTTACTTAAAATAAAGTGGACTCCAGTTAAAATTGGGCGACTTTCATGTTGAGAAACAGAAAAAACAGTTTCATTAATTAGTTGTTTTAAAATATCTGTAGGTAACTTAATTTCTTGATTACTGTCTACAATAGGTAAGTGAGGGTAATTTTCTGCGTCTAAACCATTAACAACAAAATTGGCTTTTCCAGAAGTAATTTCAACCTGATTATTTTCTAGTAATTCTAAAGTAAGAGTTTTTTCAGGTAAGCGACGAACAATCTCACTGAAAAAACGAGCTTGTAAAACAATACTACCTGTTTGTTCGATCAACATTTGAGCTTTTTCGTCTTCAGCACTTAAAAAAGTTTCAATAGAAATATCAGCATTGCTACCTGTCAAAGTTAAACCAGTATTGGTCAACTCAATTTTAACCCCAGTTAAAATGGGCATAGTAGTTTTGGTTGAAATAGCTTTTTGGACAATTTGCAATTGTTGGATAAAAACAGAACGATTTAAAGTTAATTTCATTTACGAGACTCCTTTTTATATTTAATGTAAAAAATTAGTAGTAATAGTAGAGCAGTGGGAACTGTGGATAAGTTAAAAAAAAGCGGCAGTACAACAAGTTTTTATATGTGGATAAGTTGTGGAAAACTTGTTATACTTTTAAACATTTATCCACTGTTAACTAATTAATTTATTTTTGATCTCAGTGACTTCATTTTGTATGTTTAGATTTTCTTTTACTAATTGTTGAATTTTATCATAAGCATGTAAAACAGTTGAATGATCTTTACCTCCAAATTCGGCTCCAATTTTAGGTAAAGAACTTTCAGTTAACTCACGGCATAAATACATAGCAATTTGTCGCGGAACGACGATCCCTTTCGTTCTCTTTTTTCCTTTTAGATCAGAAACTTTTAAATGATAATAGTCTGCTACTTCTTCTTGAATATCCTGAATTGTTAACTGACTGAAGTTTGTTCCAGTTTTCAGTGCTTTTAGTGCTTCTGCAGCCAAACTTGTTGTAATATCAGAGCTTTGAATTGCAGCATATGCCTGAACTCGAACTAAGGCACCTTCTAATTCTCGAATATTTGAGTCTATCTGTCCAGCTATATAGCTTAAAGTATCGTCGGGAATTTCCAAGTCTTCTGCTTCTGCTTTTTTACGTAAGATAGCGGTTCTTGTTTCTAAGTCTGGAGGAGTAATATCTACTGATAGACCCCAGGCAAAGCGTGAAACGAGTCGTTGTGGTAAAGTAGGGATCTCTTTTGGCAGACGGTCGCTGGTTAGTACAATTTGTTTATTGTTACGATATAAAGCTTCAAAAGTGTTAAAAAATTCTTCTTGTGTCCCTTCCTTATTAACTAAGAATTGGATATCATCAACTAATAATAAATCAACATTGCGGTATTCATTGCGAAATTCTTTCATTGTATTTTTTTGGATGTGGTTAATAAAATCGTTGGTAAAATTCTCACTAGAAACATATTTGATTTTTGCTTCTGGATGGGTAGCAAGCATTTGATGACCAATTGCCTGCATCAAATGAGTTTTTCCTAAACCAACACCTCCATAGAAAAATAAGGGATTATAAATAGAACCTGGATCCTCGGCTACAACAAGTGCTGCAGCATGAGCCATCTGATTTCCTTTACCAATAACAAAAGTATCAAAAGTATATTTTGAATTAAGCATAGTGCTTTGTTGTTGTGATTTTTGTACTGTTTCATTCTGATTTTTGGTAGCTTTTTTATAATTACCTGCTTCATCAGGAGTGACAAAGGTAGGGATAATTTCCTCTCCGCTCATCATAAAAAAAGTTTCTAGAATTTTACTTGCTAAATTTTTTTCCCAATAATCTTTTTGTACTGTAGTTGGAACTTCAATAATTAGCTGATTATTATAAAAAGAAACAAGTTTAGCAGGCTCGATCCAAGTATTATAACTAACTGGATTCATCTCTTTTTTATAATTTTCTTGTAGTGTTTTCCAGATAGTATCGAGAGATGGCATGGCAGATCCTCCTGTAAATAAATTAATAAAGATACTACTAATTTATCATGGATAGGAAAAGTTTTCCACAGCTAGATTAAAAAAGAAAGACTTTTTTCTACAATTTGTGGAAAAAAATTTTCACAGGCAAGGAATCTTTTTATCCCCAGCTGTGGATAAAAAAAGAGGAAATAGATTATTTATCAAATTATTCACATTTAAAAAAAAGAAAAAAGAAAGAGTAAACAGGGAAATAAAGACTTTTCCACAGACTTTTCCACTGCTGTTGATAACTTATTTTCAAGGTGTTGATTTGTGAGTAAGTTGTGGTTAATGACTGAATAACTCTTTATCAAGATAAAAAAAACTTGGAGTTATAATTATTTTGCTAACAAAAAATGTGGATAACTTTAAAAATAATTACTTACTTTAAAATTTTTAAAAAAGAATTTTTAGTTGACAAAAAGTCTTTTAACCCGTTATACTATCAAAGTGTGTCATTGAGACCTGAAATAATAAAGTAACTTTATTGGAGGTGGAATAGATGAAAAGAACGTATCAACCAAGTAAACGTAAACGCCAAAAAGTCCACGGATTTCGCAAGCGTATGAGTACCAAAAATGGACGTCGAGTTATAGCTAGTCGTCGTCGTAAAGGCAGAAAGGTTCTTTCTGCGTAAGCCACTGAACCTCAGTGGTTTTTTTTTATATATTTTTTTCTTAACAAAGGCTGAATCTCATAGGTGACTTATGGTATTATTTAATAGTGAGTAGCTCATTTGATAGAAGGAATTGATGAATAGGTATGAGAAAGGCTTATCGTGTTAAAAAAGAAAGAGATTTTCAATATGTTTTTAACAAAGGCAAATCTTATGCAAATCGTAAGTTTGTCGTATATGTGATTGAAAACGAGCAGCCCCATTTTAGAGTTGGAATATCAGTAGGGAAAAAAATTGGAAATGCTGTGAAACGAAACGCAGTCAAGCGAAAAATTCGAGCAAGCATTTATGAAATGAAGGAAATGCTTGATCCGACGATCGATTTTTTAGTGATTGCCCGACCTTCTGTTTCAGATTTATCTTCCAAAGAAGTATACTCGAATTTATTACATGTCTTCAAAGTGGCGAAGATAATTAAACATACGAAAGGAAAATAGTTTAGTGAAAAGAAGAAAGCGTCTATTGCTGATGGTCGTTATGGCTTCATTGGTGATATTGTTATCTGCTTGTGGAACTTCAGAAGTTTCTGCTGGCAGTGAAGGAATATGGGATCGATATATAGTTTATACTTTTGCTCAAGTAATTAAATGGTTGTCAATTGGAGGAAATCGTGGAATAGGAATTATTCTATTTACGATTATTATTCGCATAATCTTGCTTCCTCTGATGAATTTTCAAACAAAAAGTATGCGTAAAACGCAGGAATTACAACCTAAATTAACAGCTTTACAAGAAAAATACGCTTCTAAGGATACGGAAACACAGCAGAAATTACGTGAAGAGCAACAAAAGCTCTATTCAGAAAATGGTGTTAATCCTTATGCTGGTTGCTTACCTTTACTGGTGCAAATGCCAATTTTAATGGCAGTTTATCAAGCTATTTCACGAGTTCCGGAACTTAAAGAAGGAAGTTTTTTATGGATCCAAGAGTTAGGGGCGCCTGATCCTTACTTTATTTTTCCAATTTTAGCGGCTATATTCACCTTTTTAAGTACTTATTTGTCAAGTATGAGTCAGATCGATTCGAATGCAAGTGTCAAGATGATGAATTACGTAATGCCAGCTATGATTTTATTCATGGGTGTTGGATTGCCAGGGGCTTTGGCACTCTACTGGGTGATCTCTAATGCTTTTCAAGTAGGACAAACTTTATTGATCAACAACCCCTTTAAGATCCGTCGTGAACGTGAGGAAGCTTTACGTCAGGCAAGGCAAAGGGAACGTCAGATGGAAAAGGCAAAACACCCCAATAAAAAACAAAGACATAAGAAACGTAAATAATTCAAAAAGGAGACTTATTTATGCCAATTTATGAAGGAGCTACTGTTGATGAAGCAATCCAAAAAGCTTTAACTAGTCTAGCTGCTGATCGCTCTGAAGTAACTGTTGATATCATTACTGAAGGTAAAAAAGGTTTTTTGGGTGTAGGTAAAAAAAATGCGAAAGTTTCGTTAGAGCTGATTTCAAAAGAAAAAGATACTCTAGTAGAGACGAATGATACAAAAGAAGCGGTCCAAGAAAGACCTGTTACTCCTGAATCAGAGAGCAAAGAGACAACTGAACCAAGCGCTATTTCTGAGTTAGAAAATCTGGAAGATCAAGAAGCACTGACTCAGCTAGGAATTTATTTGACAAATATTACTAACCAGCTTAATGCACCTGCAATGGTTAAAATGAGTTATGAAGAAGATCGGATTATTTTTAATTTAGAAACCAAAAAACAAGGCTTGCTGATCGGTCGTCATGGAAAAACATTAAATGCTTTACAATATTTAGCTCAGGTGTTTATCCATCGTGTAGCTAAGAATAAACTTTCAATTATGTTAAATGTGGGTGACTATCGTCAAAAGAGAAGCGAGATTTTACAAAGATTAGCCGAAAAGACGGCAGAAAAAGTAGATCGCACTGGACATCCTGTCTTTTTAGAGCCAATGCCAGCTTTTGAAAGAAAACAAATTCACGCTGCTTTGAGTAAAAAAGATTATGTATCCACTCATTCAGAAGGTGATGAACCTTATCGTTATCTGGTTGTAGAACCAGCGAAAAAGTATTATTAAAGAAAAATTATTAAAAAAACCGACAGTTAAGTAAGAACTGTCGATTTTTTCTATCCTCCCATAGTTGACTGAGTAAATTGTATGACAGTCCCATAGGCAAAAATTTCTACAATTGGATCTTGTCCGATAAAAGTACGTTCATGGTTAAAATGACAGTTAATTACTGCATCGGCACCGTACTCGACAGCTTTTTCTTTTAATTGATAGTTGATTTTTGATAATAGTTGATTGGGATCGATAGTTGAGTCAAAAATATCTACTGTCATTTTTTCGGCTGCAAAAACAATATCTCTGACGATATAATTACGATTGACATTACCAGTAGATAATAGAATTTTTTCAATTCGTGGATCATTTTCCATAAAATCCCTCTTTTCTTTTTTATTTATTTTACCATAAGTGTTGAATTGAGCATAAAAAAATGATAATATGCTTGCTTGTCATAAAAAAGTATGCTAAGGTAAGTGCTGAATTTAATACTAGTAGCAGTCAAAGTGCGAATCGATCCATACAATCATGGGTGGGATGGGCACTTTTTTTGTGTGAAAAATACATAATTAAAAATAGGAGGAATTATTGTGGTAGAAGTAATCCAAGAATTTGATACTATTGCAGCCATCTCAACGCCGCCAGGTGAAGGAGCTATTAGTATTGTTCGCTTAAGCGGTGAAGAAGCTGTAAGTATTGCTGACAAGATATTTAAAGCGAAAAAAAAATTGACAGATGTTGCAAGTCACAGTATTCATTATGGTCATATTGTGGATCCTAAAGATGAACAAATACTCGATGAAGTGATGGTGTCAGTGATGTTAGCTCCTAAGACTTTCACTCGTGAAGATGTAGTTGAGATCAACTGTCATGGAGGAATTGTAGTTGTTAACCAAATGCTGCAACTATTGCTGACAAATGGAGCGCGTTTGGCTGAACCTGGAGAATTTACCAAACGAGCTTTTTTGAATGGTAGAATTGATTTGTCTCAAGCAGAAGCGGTCATGGATCTGATAAGAGCAAAAACTGATAAAGCTATGCATCTGGCCTTAAATCAGTTAGACGGTGATTTATCGCGTTTGATCCGTTCCTTAAGACAAGAAATTTTAGAAACTTTAGCCCAGGTAGAAGTTAATATTGATTACCCTGAATATGATGATGTTGAAGAAATGACGACTAAGCTCTTATTAGAAAAAGCAGCACAAGTCAAACAACAAATTCAAAGTTTACTGGCTACTGCTAAACAAGGAAAAATTTTACGCGAAGGTTTAAATACGGCGATTATCGGACGGCCTAATGTAGGTAAATCAAGTTTGCTGAATCACTTATTAAAAGAAGAAAAAGCAATCGTAACTGAAGTTGCTGGAACTACTAGAGATGTTATCGAAGAATATGTGAATGTCCGTGGTGTTCCATTAAAGCTGATTGATACTGCTGGTATTCATGATACAGATGACGCAGTCGAAAAAATTGGTGTACAGCGTAGTCGTAAAGCTTTAAAAGATGCTGATCTGATTTTGTTGGTTTTAAATCAAAGTGAGCCTTTAACCGATGAAGATCGTGATTTGATTGCAGTAACAAATGGCATGAAGCGGATTATTTTACTAAATAAAACGGATTTGACAGCTCAATTAGATAAGCACGTATTGTCAGATTTAGCTGGAACAGATTCTATATTTGAGGTTTCTGTTTTAAATCAAGCTGGTTTGGATCAATTAGAGCAGGCTATTGCCGATTTATTTTTTGGTGGTCAAACACAAGGAAAAGATGCGTCTTATTTATCAAATGCTCGTCATATTGGCTTGTTAGAGCAGGCTGTATCAGCTTTAGATGAAGTAATAGCCGGGATTGCAGCAGGAATGCCTGTAGATTTAGTACAAATTGATATGACCCATTGCTGGGATCTACTTGGAGAAGTAGTTGGAGATAGTGTACAAGATGAATTGATCACACAATTGTTTAGCCAATTTTGCTTAGGAAAATAGGGGGAGAAAGAATGCAGGAATATCAAGCAGGTTCTTATGACGTTATTGTTGTGGGAGCTGGTCATGCAGGTTCTGAGGCAGCTTTAGCAGCAAGTCGCATGGGTCATAAAACTTTATTACTGACGATCACTTTAGAAATGGTGGCTTTTATGCCTTGTAATCCGTCTGTGGGCGGACCTGCTAAAGGAGTAGTTGTCAGAGAAATTGATGCGCTAGGTGGTGAAATGGGAAAAAATATTGATAAAACTTATATCCAAATGCGCATGCTAAATAGTGGTAAGGGGCCTGCAGTACGGGCTTTACGAGCACAGGCGGATAAGCGTGCTTATTCTGAAGAAATGAAGTATACGATCGAAAAACAAGAAAATCTGACTTTGCGTCAAGGAATCGTAGAACGCTTGATCGTTGAAGACGACCAATGTAAAGGAGTCGTTACAGCCACTGGTGCTTGTTATGATGCCAAAGCCGTAATCCTCACAGCAGGAACGGCCTTAAGAGGCAAAATCATTATTGGAGAATTACAGTATTCATCTGGACCTAATAACTCTCAACCATCGATTGCTTTAGCTGATAATCTAAAAGAACTAGGGCTGGATATTGAGCGTTTTAAGACAGGAACACCGCCACGTGTAAAAGCAAATTCAATTGATTATGACGAAACGGAAATTCAGCCGGGTGACAAAAAACCTAATCACTTTAGTTTTGACACGCCTGATGAAGTCTATAAAAAAGATCAGATTCCTTGCTGGCTGACATATACAAATACTACAACACACGAAATTATTCATAATAATTTAAATCGCGCGCCCATGTTTACAGGAGTTGTAGAAGGAGTAGGGCCACGTTATTGTCCATCAATTGAAGATAAGATCGTCCGTTTTGCGGACAAACCCCATCATCAATTATTTTTAGAACCAGAAGGTGCTCATACTGATGAAGTTTATGTTCAAGGTTTATCGACCTCTATGCCAGAAGAAGTGCAAGATGAGATCGTCCATTCGATTGCTGGTTTAGAAAAAGCTGAAATGATGCGAGCGGGTTATGCGATCGAATATGATGTGGTAGCTCCTTATCAACTACGTTCATCACTTGAAACAAAAATTATAGAAAATTTATTTACTGCTGGCCAAACCAATGGGACTAGTGGTTATGAAGAAGCGGCAGGACAAGGCTTGATTGCAGGTATCAACGCAGCTTTAAAGATTCAGGGGAAAGAACCTTTTATCATGAAACGTAATGAAGGCTATATCGGGGTCATGATTGATGATCTAGTTACGAAAGGGACGAAAGAGCCTTATCGTTTATTAACTTCAAGAGCAGAATACCGATTATTATTGCGTCATGATAATGCGGATCTGCGCTTAACACAAGTAGGTCATGATATTGGACTGGTAAAAGAGGAACAATTTCAAAAATTTTTGCGAAAAAAAACAGCCATTGAAGCAGAATTAAATCGGCTTAAAAATATTCGTATTAAACCTTCAGCAGAAGTCCAAGATTTTCTGGCCCAAAAAAATTCAGCCTTATTAAAAGACGGAATTTTAGCTAACGAACTATTGCGTCGGCCAGAAATCAAATACCAAGATTTAGAGTATCTTATTCCTGTAAATAAAGAATTGACTGCTCGAGAAATCGAACAAGTAGAAATTCAGATCAAATATGAAGGCTACATCAAAAAAGCGCAAGCTAAAGTTGAAAAATTAAAAAGGATAGAAGCCAAACATATTCCTGAAAATATCGATTATGAAGCAATTAACGGTATTGCTACAGAAGCCAAACAAAAACTACAAAAAATTGAACCTGAAACAATTGCTCAAGCCAGTCGGATCAGTGGTGTCAATCCATCTGATCTAAGTATACTGATGGTCTATCTTGAACAGGGGAAGATCGCTAAAAAGGCTTGATACTAAAGGGGCTTAACAACAGTCTCTAGCAATTGAATGCCATTTTGAATGCCATAGATACTAAAAAGCCATATATTTAGCAAAGTTATTCGCCGTCTTAGCTTGCTTGGTTTCCGTAACTTTGATATAAATATCCGTCGTTG
>DATGVB010000046.1:0-15042 GCA_035300805.1 Tetragenococcus sp.
AATTGCGCTGCGGCCCCAAATAAAAGCATGAAAGGATTTTGCAATAATGGACCAAAATCGATCATTGCACCAATTCCAATAAATAATAGCAAGGGGAATAACTCGGTTTGAATCCCAAATTCATATAAAACTCTAAAGGGCCCGGGTTCACCTCCTGTTGCCAAAACACCAGAATTCGGAAAGTTAACTAAAATTGTTCCTAAGCCCATCGGCACAAGTAAAGTCGGTTCATATTCTTTTTTGATTCCTAAATACATTAGCAAGCCGCCCACCAGCATCATCATGATCCGGCCCGGCTCTTGCCCCATTCCAATAATACCTTCTATTAAAGTTTCCACTAATTTCACCTCTTTTTCTCTACTGCTTAATTAATTGTCAATAAGGCATCGCCTGAATTTACTGCATCCCCTTTATTTACATGCAAAGCTTCAATCGTACCACTATGACTGGCAACGATTTCGTTTTCCATCTTCATCGCTTCTAAAATTAAGACCGGTTGATTTTCAACCACGCTATCGCCTACATTTACTAAAATTTTAAGTACAGTACCGGGCATTGGTGCAGTCATAGCCTCATCTGAAGCAGGTTCAGCCTTTTGCGTGTTACTTTCTTCTTTTTTTGCTTCCACTTGAACTGAGCTTTCTTCTACAGGGGCTGCTGGTTGAACTGAAGGCTGCGGTGCTGGCTGAGTTCCACCTATTTCTTCCATTTCTACTAAATACTCTTTTCCATCGATCGTGATTTTAAATTTACGTAACATCTTGCTCCTCCTAAACTTTTTTCTTCTTGATACTTTTTATAGCCAATTGACTCTCCGTTTCAAATTCAGCTGCTAAACTTGCGGAAATTAGAGCTACTTCCTTTACTTCAGGGTTTCTTTGTAAAATTTTCTTTACGACAAACTGGCTTTCTGGAGCCTCCCCTGCTGCAATCGCTGTAGCTATTACACCCACTAGCTGATAATCTTCAGCCGAGGCTGCGACATAAGCTGGCAGTTCAGTCCATTCATCTGATGACTTATTGGACTTTTGTTCATGATCTGAAGGCACATGAGTATCTTCTTTCTTTTTTCCAAACAGTTTTTCAAAAAGCTTCATAGTCCGCTCCTTTCTATCAACTACTCATATTTTCATTATAAAAAATGTAGTCGATTTTTATAACAATAAACTCAAAGAAAATTGTTCTTTTAGTGTTCATATCTTAGCAAAAAAGTTGTTTTCGCTTACAAACGTTGATATAAAAGCTTTTTTCTTTCGTTAATTATTTTTTAAGAAATAAATAAGTCTTTTTTAAGAATTGTCCACTAAGATTGTTTTTTTGGTGTTTTTTCGTTGGAGTCATCTTCCATCTTGGGCTATTTTTGATTATCCTAAAAACGTAATCAAGAAACGTAATCATACGATTATTTTTTATTTTAAACAGTTTGATATCGTTTCCAAAAAAACAAATAGAAAGGAAGAAAAAAATGCTTCTCACAATTTTAGCTTACGGGATGATTATCGTCTTCATGTATGCCATCATGAAAAAGAAATTATCTCCTTTTACAGCCCTTGTACTTGTACCTCTTGTATTTACTTTAATTGCCATGGCTTGTGGTGTTGCTTCACCACCAGTAGGAGAGGATGGCAAAGTACCACCTGTAAACATCGGAAACTTTGTTATGGACGGTGTTTCAACCACCGCTACAACAGGTATCATGCTATTATTCGCAATCTTGTATTTCTCCATTATGTTGGATGCTGGTCTATTTGATCCAATCACCAAAAAGATGATCGAAATGGCCAAAGGTGATCCGATGAAGGTATTGATGGCCACAGCAGTTGTTGCTGCAGCCGTTTCTTTAAACGGCGACGGTACCACTACAACTTTGATTTGTGTTGCTGCTTTTATGCCAATCTATCAGAAGTTGAATATGAAACTGATGAATCTTGGTGTTTTGATTATTTTGCAAAATACCATCATGAATCTATTACCTTGGGGCGGGCCTACTGCTAGAGCAATGGCAGTTCTAGACGTTGGTGCAGATATTCTTTCCTACTTAATACCAGGAATGATCATCTCTGTTCTTTATGTTATTTTCTTTGTAGCTCGCAGAATGGGGAAAAAAGAACGGGAACGCTTAGGAGTTACTGAATTTAGCGAAGAAGAAATTGAAGAGCTGACCGCTGTGACTGATCCTGACACTTTAGACATCCGTCGTCCGCAAAACTTTGCATTTAACGGAATTTTAACAATCGTTTTGGTTGCCTGGCTGGTGTTGAGTTCTTTTGTAGAACAATTAGGCTTGCCTAGTTGGGTTGAAATGCCACCATTACTTTTGTTCTTGATTGGAACTTGTATCGCTTTAATGGTCAACTATCCCAAAATCAAAGACCAGAATAGCCGGATCGGAGCTAATGGCGGGGATGCTGTTCAAGTTGTTATCTTGGTATTTGCTGCCGGGATCTTCATGGGCTTATTCCAGGGCTCAGGTATGGCTGATGCTTTAGCTAATAGTTTTGTTGACATTATCCCTAAACAATTAGCTGGCGCCTGGGGCTTAGTTGTAGCTCTGATTTCTGCACCGGGTACCTTCTTTCTATCAAACGATGGCTTTTACTTCGGTGTGATCCCAGTTTTAGCTGAAGCAGGTCGTGCTTATGGCTTCACCAATATGCAAATGGCACTGGCTTCTCTGATGGGACAAGCATTCCACTTGTTAAGCCCACTAACTGCCTTCATTTACCTGCTACTCCGTAAGTTAGGTTTGGATATGGGACAATGGCAAAAAGAATCTGGAAAATATGCAGTAGGTATTTTTATTATCTTTATAGTAACTGTTATGCTGCTAGGCCACTTACCGCTTTATATTCCTCAATAATAATTAATTTTATTAAAAAAGAAAGAAGTCCTAGCAGAAGGGCTTCTTTCTTTTTATACATAAAGAACTTCTAATGTATTTGGATCTAGCTTTCAAAAGCATAAACCGTCCGCATAATACTGGTTATGTTGCATTTACAGAGGTATTATATTATGCGGATTTATTGTATTTTAAATCGAATTATGATAGCTTGAAGTTAAATAAGTGAACTCAAAAAGGATAGAGAGGAATTTTTTAGCGCTTAAAATATAAGCCCTTTTTTAAGCTGTCATTACCTGCTTTACTAAATTTTATATACGCTGTCCTGTGCCTACCATAAGTGGAGTTGATAAAAATGGTGAAAGAATATATCAGAGATTATGCGATGTACGCTGCTGTTTTTGGCCTTTTTAGTTCTGTCTGGTTTGGTTGGGCCCAAGAAAATCCCCGAAAAAACTGGCTTATTTATATTAGAGTTGCCTCAGTCATTGCAGTGATTGTCTGTCTATTAGGTTTTTATCTTAGCGGTACCCATTGGCAGGCAGCTTCCATGCTTAATGAGCAAACAAACTTTAAGACTTATCTGATCGTTTTTTATGGTGAGATGGCTATTGGAGGAATAGGCGCTATTGCTCTTTTTTTATTAAAGCATCAGGAATATACTGCGGCTTGGATCGCCTTAGTCGTAGGCGTACATTTTATTGCCTTGAAATCAGTTTTTGATGATAGTAGTTTATATGTGCTGGCAGCGATCATGATCCTTATATCCTTAGCCTCTCCGTTTATTGCAAGAAAGTTGGATGTAGCAATCAGTGCCGTTACAGGAATAGGAAACGGTCTAACACTCTTGGTCTACGCTTTGTCAGGTCTGATTCGATTTATGCTGGCTATTGCCTGATTTTTGCTAAAAGAACTCATCGGCAAAGAGAATCAGGAAAATATGCGATGGAGATTTTCCTGACCTTTGTAGTAATTGTTATGTTACTAAGTTACTTACCACTTTATATTCCACAAAAAAATGCAGTAATGAAAATATTTAAAGAAGTCAGTGCAACTATACTGACTTCTTTTTTATCTGCAACTCATTAAAATTTATTTTTGTTTTTAAATGCGATACACACCGGACTCTCAGTTTCAACAACTAGTTCAGGAAGAGATAAGTTCTCAAGATCCATCTAAGTTATAGCGGACGATCGTAACAGTCAACTCATTGGCCGCATATAAAAATCAATTATCTTCAGAAATTGCTAAATGAATAGCACAGCTACATTCATTTTATTGTCCTCCATCGCCTCTTAAAAAGAAGCGTTTTCTTTTTTTAAATACTAATTCGTATTAGATCTTACAAAATTTTTGTAAGATCTAATACAAAAATGATCAGAACTCAAAAGGCCTTACCTTTCTCACCACATCAAGGATGGTACCGTCACGCGATTCAACAACTGCAACCACCTGATCCTCCCATTCCAGTTTATCCGGAACGCCTACCAGATCATAAGCTTTCTCTTTCAATTGCTCGATCGTGACATGTTTAATGCCCGCTTCATCTAAATAATTGATCAAATCTTGTCGTAAAGGATTCACTGCAATGCCGTAATCAGTAACCAGAACATCTACACAATCTCCCGGTGTCGTAACGGTCACTACATCATCACATACAGTCGCCATTCTCCCTCTTGTCAGTGGTGTTACAATAATACAGCACTTACTGCCGGCGGCTGTATCTGGATGTCCACCTGGTGCTCCACGTAAGGTACCATTTGAACCTGTAATTACATTGACATTAAATTCAGTATCAATTTCTAAGGCAGACAAAACCACAAAATCCAAATTATTTACATAAGCTCCTTTATTGGCAGCATTGGCATATTCACTCAAACTGATTTCCAGATGTTCAGGGCATTTGGCAAGGTGTCCAATGGCTCCTTGATCAAAATCTTGTGTATCCAGGATATATTTTACCAGGCCCTTATCCTGTAGTGCACAGATCGAGCTGCTTGTTCCACCTAAAGCAAAGTTCATCTTGATATTACGTCTTACCATGTATTTTTCTAAAAATCGGTTGACTGCTAATGAAGGTCCTCCCACACCTGTCTGGAAAGTAAAGTCATCTTTGAAATAAGGGGTTGCAGCAATTACCTTGGCTACATTTTCAGCCATCATCAGCTCTCTAGGATTATCTGTTATCCTTGCTTCTTTGGTTGCGATCTTTGTCGGATCTCCGATACTTTCAACTTGGCAGACACAGTCAACATCAATAGCTGAAATGGACGATGGCAAATTAGGAAAATCAACTAAAGTGTCTGTGATGACGACCGTATGGTCAGCATAGTGTGAATCATGTGTAGCAAAGCCCATTGAACCACAATTATTTTTCCCACCAGTACCTTTAGCATTGCCAAAAGGATCTGAAGTTGAAGCCGCCAGAAAGGCAATATCAATATGGACTTCGCCAGCTTCAACGGCACGCGGACGCCCTCCATGACTACGAATGATCGCAGGCGTTTTTAATTTCCCTTGTGAGATCACTTCACCGACTTTTCCCCGTACACCAGAAGTCTGAACTCCAGTGATAATACCTTGTTCGATATAATCCGCAATATTTTCCTGGGCATTTCCTAATGAAGTCGCAGCTACAGTAATATCCTTCAGCCCCATTTCTTCAACCAGTACTTTAGCTACCATACTCGCTACATAATCGCCATCACGAAACTCGGTATGGAAAGAAAAGGTCATTCCGTCATGTGCGTCACATTTCTCGCAAGCTTCACGAATACTTTGACACAATTTACTTGCTTGTGGTTTAACTCTTCTTTTACTTGTCGGCGCATCTTTTTTCACATATTTGCCGTCCATATAGTACTTGCCCTGATATACTTCTTTGTCCTTTGTCAAAAGTTCATCTGGAATTTCCCGCTTTACTGCATTGATCATAAGAATAACTCCTCCTCTTTATAAATCGCCATGGTAAACACCCGTTGCTTTTGCCAAATCCAATATTCTGCGAGCATCCTCGAAAAACGGAATATCAACCATCTTCCCATCAACGGTGTAAACACCCACTCCTGAGTCTGCTTGCTCATTAAAGGAACGAACCAGTTTTTCTGCATAACGAATTTCCTTCTCCGTAGGTGAAAATACTTCATGGACAAATTGAATTTGGCGCGGATTAACAATACTCTTGCCATCAAATCCCATTTTATGATTTTGAATAACTTCCTTTTTGAAGGTTTCCATATCGTCAATATTAGGAAACATGGTATCAAAACATTGAACGCCTGCTGCACGGGCTGCCAGTAACATTTGTCCGCGTGCTGCCATCATTTCAATACCGTCATCTTCGATCTGAACGTGCATGCTCTTGCGAAAATCTCCTCCTGATATAGCACAGCCAAATAAACGCTCAGAAGCGGTTACGATTTCATAGGCATTCAAAATTCCTTTAGGACTTTCCAAAGCTGCCATCAGTAGAGTCCTGCCAATTTCAACGCCAAATTCTTTTTCAGCAGCTTCTACATGTTTTTCTACCGTATGAACATCCTTTGCACTTTCACATTTAGCGATCCTGATCCCATCTGCTCCGCCGGCTACCACACAACGGATATCTTCTTGCCAGTGCGGTGTATCTAAACCATTGATTCTTACGATGATCTCAGTATCACCATAATCAATATTTTTTAGCGCATTATACAAAGAAAAGCGAGCCGCATCCTTCTGGTTCTCAGCCACAGCATCTTCTAAGTCTAAAATAATACTGTCTGTGCCGTAAATATAAGCATCTTTGATCAAGGCAGGTTTCTGTGCATTCATGAACATCATGGTCCGACGCAAACGGTTTTTCTTTGGTTTTGGTCGTTGAATCATTTTAATTCCCCCCAAGAAATATTTTTTTCTGACGCTTCAGCGCCGCGATAGATTGCACATTCGATCCTTGCTTTCAAGGTACAATCCAAAGCTCCTTTATCGATCAGCTTAAGGGTCACATTTTCAACGGAAAGTTCTTGCAACATTTGCTCTGTGAGCGCTTTGATCTGACGACCATACTGATTGATCACGCTGCTTTCGATCTGCAGTTTTAGACCCTTCTCATTAGGTTCGACTGTTACCTGTGCATCACTTGATTCAAGGGTCCCGGCCATAGCTGCTTTTTTAACTATCATAGTGTAATTCCACCTTTCTGATTTTCTTACACATCTAATTTAAAGCGAATTCATCCTTATGTAAAAGTCATTTTTGTATCGAATTAGCATTCTTTTTAGGAATGAAAAAGCTTAAGTATTCTTGCTGAAATTAAGTTATACTAGAAATAAACAGATCACTGAGTAAGGAGGAGTTGAGATGGATGAAAGGGATTTTGAAATATTGATTGCAATTGACCGCTCCAAAAACATTACCTTAGCTGCTGAGTCTTTATTTATCACACAATCAGCACTTTCTAAAAGAATTTCTGCTATTGAGGATGAACTAGGTGCTCAGATTCTAATTCGTTCCCGCAAAGGCGTCTATTTTACAACAGAAGGCGAAGAAATACTCAGAAATATCGAAATTGTCAGTGATACTTTGCAGCAAATGAGGAATCATCTGATTTCTGCCAGAGGAATCATCGCCGGAAAACTCAATGCGGGAATCTCTTTTAACTACACGCTCTACCAACTGCCACATTTACTAGCAAATTATCATCAGAAATTTCCTGAAGTGACTATGCATATCTCTACTGAAAACAGTATCAAATTATATGAACAATTACTAAATGGAGCAATTGATGTAGCGATCATTCGGGGTGACTTTCCTTGGAATGGTAAAAAAATATTACTCAATAAGGAAAAAATCTGTGCAATAAAGAGCAGAAAAAATCGCAATAAAAAAATGCAGGAGTTACAATACATTGGCAGAAAAACCGATCTTCCTTTTGAGCGGGAAGTCATTCGCTGGTTACAAGAAAATAGTATTGATTCCAGTAAACAAAGAGTCTATGTCGATAATCTGACTGCCTGTGTTGAACTGGTAAAGGTCACTGATTCCTGGACAATTGTACCTGAAATCTGTCTAAATGATTTTGATGGGGAAGTTTTCCCGCTTAAATTTGCAAATGGAAAACCTTTTGTACGCTCAACTTATTTAATGTACTCTGATATCGTAGAACAATTACCTCAAGTCAGAGAATTCATTCACTTAATCAGACAATCCCATAAAAAGGAGGAGTTGTAGATGGTCGAATATCACATTTCACAAATCTTTTATTCAGACAAAAAAGCAAATCAGCAAGTTGACAATTTACTAGCAAAAGAAGGAATTCAAAGAGATCGCAATTTAGATTATACTTGTGGAATCTATACGAATGATGACACATTAGTTGCTAGTGGCAGCTGTTATTATAGTTCTTTACGCTGCATTGCGATCGACTCTGATTATCAAGGGGAAGGCTTGATGAATCAGTTGATCAGCCACTTGATCAATTTCCAGTTTGAACGTGGCTTTGTTCACCTATTCGTCTACACCAAAATCGACACAGCTAAATTTTTTCTGGATTTAGGCTTTTATCAGATTGCAACAGTTGGCAATCAATTAGTTTTCTTAGAAAATAAAAAAGACGGATTTACTTCTTATCTGCAAACACTCAGACAAAACTCACCTAAAAGCAAAAATAAAAAAATAGCAGCCATTGTGATGAATGCTAATCCTTTTACTTTGGGCCACCAATATTTAATTGAACAATCTCTAAAAGAAAATGATTATCTTCATCTATTTATAGTAAACGACGATAGTAGTCTAGTCCCTTTTGAAATTAGAAAAAAATTGATCATTGCAGGTACCAAACAATTTAATAATATTTATTATCATCAAACAGATTCTTATATTATCAGTCGCTCAACTTTCCCATCTTATTTTTTAAAAGATGAAGAAAAAGTCATTAGAACGCAAGCCGAGTTAGATATTGAAATTTTTATACAAATCGCTCAAACGCTTGGCATTTCGGCACGTTTTATCGGTGAAGAACCCTTTAGTCAAGTAACGAACATCTATAATGAAGTAATGATACAAACATTGCAGCAGTTTGGAATTGATTGTATTGTAGTTCCTCGTAAAAAAATAGCGGGAGAAGTCATTAGTGCCTCAACAGTACGACTAGCTATCCAACAGGATAATTTTCAATTGCTTAAAAAATACGTTCCGCAAAGCACTTTTGATTATTTTAACAGTGATGAAGCTCAATCCACCATAAAAAAAATAAAAGCCAGCGTTGATGTCATTCACTATTAAATTTATGTTTCATTGAAAAAATCATTCTCTCAATTGTTTTATGGTAAAATAGATACAACTTACACTTATGTTTTAAAAGGAGTTTCCACTATGAATCCTGTTATAAAAGCCGTTAAACAAAATCTTGATCTAAGTCAGAATAAGCCCTTGAAAATATCTGTCTATCAGGCTTTGCGTAAAACCATTATTCTAGGTGATATTCCTGCGGGCAAGCGAATCAATGAAAAAGAACTTTCCGACGAATTAAATATTAGTAGAACGCCAATTCGTTTTGCCCTGCAAGAATTAGTAAAAGAGCAATTAGTCAATCATGTGCCACGAGTCGGAATTGTTGTTAAAGGTATCAGTATTAAAGATGCCTACGAAATTTTTGACATCCGTAAAGCTTTGGATACCTTAGCGACTATTAAAGCCATGAATTTAATGACAGCCAGTGATTTTCAAGAATTAGAAGACTTGCTTGAAGAAGGAAAGCATTATAATGAGCTAGATCAGGTAGACGATCTACTTCATAATTTCTCTGACTTCAACTCCTTTATTTATGAAAAAAGCCAAATGCTACGTTTAAAGGCTATTGTCACTGATTTACAAGCTTATTTATTGTATTTTCGCGACATTTCGATTCGGGCTTCTGCTAGAAGAAGTCTTGCTTTAGAAGAACACTGGATAATTTTTCGCGGTATGAAAAATGGCGACATCGAACAAGTCACTTTAATTACTCATGAACATCTGGATCACTCGTTGCAATTTATCCTAAAAGAAATGGAAAGAAGAAAAATTGAATAATACGCAACTTTTATATATCAGCCAAAAAGCAAGTAAAGCTTTATACTATGAAGTAAGTTTATCTCCCAAACCAGGCTTAGTCGATCGTTTTGATAATGGTGCACATAATGATATGGACTTTTATACCTTTATTAATAGTATTGAAAGTTTAAGACCTTTTTTTTACCAATATATAAAGACTGGTTTTTATCATCAAAAAGACTTAAATCACTTATTTGATCAACTAAGACAAATTGGTCAAGCAGCTGAACAAGCGATGCTGCAATCAACTCAAGGAGTCAATACCCATAAGGGAGCTAACTTTTCTTTTGCAGTGATTTTAGGCGCCACGGGCTATTATGTACAAAATCATTCTTTTCCTTTCACTGCTGCCGATAGCCAGGCCATTTTAACAATAGTTGCAGAAATGACAAAACAGGCCATGGCAAAAGATTTTACCTGCTTGAATAAAAAAAAATCACTTTCATATGGTGAAAAATTATACTCTCAAAAAGGATTGACGGGTGTTCGTGGAGAAGCCGCTCAAGGCTATCCAGTTCTTAATTCTCTCCTTCTGCCTTTTTTACGTAGCTATCAAACACACACAGACTCAGTTGAAACCTATCTTTTAAGAGCCCTTGTTCTATTAATGTCTGAAGTTGAAGACGGTAATATTATTCATCGTGGTGGCATATCTGCCTGGTATGAACACAAAGAAAAAAGCCGCGTGCTACATCAAAAAGAATTGAGTAGCGCAGCTTTCAAAAAAGAATTAGCGAAGTACAATCAAGAATTAATCCGAAAAAATCTTAGCCCTGGTGGAGCAGCTGATTTATTAGGATTAGGTATTTATTTTAGCTTGCTAGAAAAAAACTTAGACTCCATCCGGTAAGAAAGTATAGCCGATACCCCAAATCGTTTTAAGGTATCGGGTTTTTTTTGGATCATCTTCAATTTTATTGCGTAAATGATTGATAAAAACCATCACAGTATTTTCATCTATTTTGGCCTCATGCCACACACGAGTGTAGATCTCTTCTTTGGAGAAAACCTGATCGGGATTTTCCAGAAAAAACTGAAGCAGCTGAGATTCCTTAGAAGACAAGAGTAGCGGCTTCCCTTTTTTAAAAAATTGATAACGACTATGATCAAAAGAAAAGTCGCCTACGACCATTTTCTTCTCTCTTCTTTTTTTGCGATGCTCGCTGATCACCTTAGCTCGATTAAGTGAAGTTAACACTTGAACTCGTAAAATCTGTTCATTAGCAGATTTTGACAGATAAAAATCTGCTCCTGCTTCAAGCCCTGCTGTTACAGCTGCTATAGTATCATGTTCGCTATAAAAAAGAATAGGGACCAAAGAATCCTCTTGCCGAATCCAATGAGCAAGAAAATAACCATCTTGTTCTTCTACCAATGAACTGTCTAATAAAAACAGATCAAAGTCAACTCTTGACATGATATCAATGGTTTGTTCGATCGAATCACTCTGATAAACAAAAACCCCAGTGGTTTGTAAAGTTTTCCAAATCTTTTTGCGCCATAACGGATCATGATCAACCACTAATATTTTCTCATCACGCATTTTTTATCTCCTAATCATTCATTCTTTTACTATACTAGCATATTTTAGAAAGAATCACGAGGTTAAGCGATAAATACTGCCCATAAGACTAAGACTATTTCAGCTAGTAAAGTCCCCACTGTAACTGTAATAAAGGATTCTTTAAAGCCCTGTTTAGGCGAAAGTTTACTCAAACCGATAAAAGTAATAAATACCCCACTTTGCGGAACGATCGTTAAAATATTAGAACCGATCGTAGCAATCCGATGGATCATTTCTGGATTTAGTCCTAATTGTAGATAATACTCGGCATAGTTAGGAATAATAATTCCAAGTGACCCTGAAGAAGAACCTGTAATTGCTGACATTAGTGCTGTTAAAAAGCCCAAATTAACGTAAGCCGGAATTGGCAATGAAAAAATAGCTTCTTGAATAATTTCAAAACCCTGAGTATTAACGACTACTGAACCAAAAGCAACGGCTGCAGCTGTTGAAAAAATCGGTAAGACTGAATCATTTGCTCCCTTATTGATCGTTAAAGCCATGTTTGATAAATAAGGTTTAAATAATATGAGACATAAAATGACAGCAATCGTTAAAGCAAAATAGACAATGTTTTTCTTCATAAATTCGTTGCCAAACATACTGCCCATAAAAGACAACAAAATTAAGGTTACTAAAGGTAAAATACTCTGCCAAAATACAAGGGAATTCCCCTCCTTCTGACCCTCATCTGAAATTACAGCAAAAGTGGAAAAATTTTGTCCTTTTGCTTGACTCTTTTTTAGTGCATACTTCATATACCATAAACCAAAAACCAGACAAACTATAGTAGCTATCAAACTAGGTACAAAAGCAGCTGTTAAAGACGTATCCAAATAATCAATAGGAATAATATTTTGAATGGAAGGTGTTCCTGGAATAATTGTCATTGTTACCGTACAGATACCCAACCATAAAGGAATTTGAATTAAGTGCCAGGAAATATCCGCTTTTTGAAAAAGCACACGTGCCAAGGGAATAATCGCAAACATCGCCACAAATAAGCTGATTCCACCATAAGTTAAAATAAAACTGATAAGAAATATAGCTAATAAAATATTATAAGGATTATCTGTTCCGATTTTGGCAATAATTGTCTGAGCGATAGACTGAGTTGCACCACTTTCCTCCATCAGTTTAGCTAATAATGATCCTAGTAGAAAAACCCAGAAATATTTTAAAATATAGTTTGTTAATAAATATAAAAAACTATTTGTATCGATCCCTAAAAAAGTTTCTACCAGAGACTCCTGGTTGAACAACACAACTAAAAAAGAAGCCAAGGGTGCAGTAATCAAAATACTGACATTTTTCATTGAAAAATAAATAATAAAAATGACCCCAAGCAAAATACCAAAAACCGCCATTAAATCTCCACTCCTTTTTAAAAAAAGAGACAAACCCGCCTTAAAAAGCTTAACGTTTTTAAAGGAACAGGATTTGTCTCATAAACGGCTTAACTTACCAATATTTTATAATTCACTTTCTGCATAACGCGCCGTCACAACTTTACGGTGGGTGTAGAATTCGACACTATCTTTGCCGTTGGCATGCAGATCGCCAAAGAAAGAATGTTTCCAGCCGGAAAAAGAGAACCAGGCCATTGGTGCCGGGACCCCTAAGTTAATGCCTAACATCCCGGCATCGACATTTTCACGGAAGTAACGGATCGCTGAAGCATTGCTGGAATACAGACAAGCGCCATTGGCAAATTCGGACTGGTTGGCTAAAGCCACTGCTTCTTTGATATCTTTGACTCGGGTGATCGAAGCCACCGGAGCAAAAATTTCATCCTGCCAGATCTTCATCTCGGTCGTGACCTGATCAAAGATCGTCGGCCCGACATAATAGCCTTTATCCGGTAAATTCTTGCGCCCATCGAGCACCAGCTCAGCTCCCTGATCGACGCCCGACTGGATATAATCAAAGGTACGATCGCGTGCTTCTTTACGGATCACCGGCCCCAAAAAGACGCCTTCATCCAAGCCGTTGCCGATCTTGATCGCTTCGGCGGCTTGTTTGAACTTACTTAAGAATTCATCGGCGATCGCTTCTTCTAAAACAACGACCGACGCTGCCATACAGCGTTCTCCAGCGGAACCGTAGGCGCCTCCGATAATATCTTTAACGGCCCGGTCGATATTGGCATCTTTCAAGACGACCACATGATTTTTGGCACCTGTCAAAGCCTGAACGCGTTTCAAATGCGAAGTACCGGTCTTATAGACATATTCACCGACCGGTTTGGAACCGACAAAACTGATGCCGCGGACGAGTTCATCGGACAATAAAGTATTTACAACATCATGGGCCCCATAGACAACATTGAAG
This sequence comes from Tetragenococcus sp., assembly GCA_035300805.1. GTDB lineage: Bacteria > Bacillota > Bacilli > Lactobacillales > Enterococcaceae > Tetragenococcus. The sequence continues at coordinate 13,803 of DATGVB010000046.1, forward strand.
ATTCCTTTAGGAAAACCGGCTTCTTCGACTAACTCGACGATTTTTTCCATTAACAAAGGCGTTTTCTCAGAAGGCTTCATGACCACCGCATTGCCGCAGGCCAATGCCATCGGGAAAATCCAGAAAGGCACCATCATCGGGAAGTTAAAAGGCGTAATGGCTCCGACCACTCCAATCGGATAACGATAATTGGTGATCTCGACATCGGTAGCGGCAGTGGAAATCGAATCCCCCATCATCAGATTCATGATACTTGCGGCATTTTCCACGTTTTCGATGCCGCGACCGACTTCTCCCAAAGATTCAGAGAAAGCTTTACCGTTTTCGATCGTGATCAGCCGAGCCAGTTCGTCCGTATGTTCCACCAGCAGGTTTTGTAATTTGAATAACAAGCGCCCTCTTTTGGGAACCGGAACTTTGGACCAGGATTCAAAGGCTTTTTGTGCAATTTCGATGGCTTCATGCGTTTCTTCTTTGGTCGAAAGCGGGACCTTGACTAAAGGTTCTTCGGTGGCCGGATTCATCACTTCTTCAAAATTCGTGGCTTGACTATCGACCCACTGGCCGTTGATATAATTTTTTAAAATTCGTGTCATTACTTGATTTCCTCCTTATTTATTAGAACTGTAATCAAAACAAGTGCGATATAAGTCGACGATTTCTGCATGGGTCGGAATTCTCGGATTATTGGCCGGACTGCCAGAATCGATCGCATCCGTCGCCATCTTGTCGAGCGCCTTTTCAAATGCATCAGGATCGATCCCCCAAGTGCGTAAATTCGGGATATCCAGTTCCTGACATAAAGTCTTGACTTCATCAATGAAAAGGTCTGCCAAAACTTCATCGGTCCCTTGGGCTTGCGGATAGATAAAACGTTCGATCTCCGCCAAAGGCTGAATGGCTGCATCACGGGTGAAATCTAAAACCGCCGGCAGTAACATCGCATTCGAGATGCCATGAGGAACATGGAACAAGGCACCGATCGGACGGGACATGCCATGAATCAAGGTCACTGAAGCATTGGAAAAGGCCAGACCGGCTTCTAAAGCTGCCAGCGACATTTCATCACGCGCCTGGATATTTGTCCCTTCATTATAAGCCGTTTTGATATTGGCTGTGATCTTTTGGATCGCGGCTAAGGAGAAGGTCTGGGTGATGGGTTGCGCCTTTACTGAAAAATACGATTCCATGGCATGGCATAAAGCATCTAAGCCGGTGGCCGAAGTCACATTTTTGGGAC
>DATGVB010000047.1:0-7021 GCA_035300805.1 Tetragenococcus sp.
AAAGTAAAGTTAGGTTTTTCTGCGTCCTGACTTTCTTTGGTATAACCGCTCAAAGTGGTACCCACAAAATCGATTCCTGCAGCTACAGCATTTTTCGCTTCAGTAAAAGTTGCAATATCAGCCATTAGTAATTGATCAGGGTACTTTATTTTAATTTCGTGAATAAATTCTGACACTGGCCTGCCATCATGACGAGGACGTAAAGTGCAGTCAAGTGCGATTACTTCAACGTCTGTTTCCACTAATTCATCAATTTCCTGCATGGTGGCAGTGATAAAGGGTTCTTCTGGTGGATAATCTTTCTTGATAATACCAATAATTGGTAAGTCAACTTTTGTCTTGATCTGACGAATATCACGGACTGAGTTGGCCCTTAAAGCCACTGCGCCAGCTTCTTTAGCCGCTAAAGCAAATAAAGGCATGACTTCTCCTTTTTTTGTATACATGGGTTCGCCTGGTAGAGCTTGACAGGAAACAACCAGACCTTTTTGTAATATTTTAATAAACTCATCTTTTTTCATTCTCCATTTTACCTCCATTTGATATTTATCCAGGAAAATATCTCCATAATCAAAATATAGCATACGCTTACAAAGATGTAAATGTTTATTTTCTCATGTATAATGAAGAAAGTAAAAGAAGGGAATTAACTTATGGATCTGATTAAATTAGTACAGGAAAAATATCACACTCTGACCAAATCAGAAAAGAAAATTGCGGATTACTTGTTACAAAAAAAAGAAGCCATTAAATATAGCACGATTAGTGACATTAAGAAAGCCGTTCGAGTGGGAGACGCAACAATTATTCGTTTCTGTCAGAAATTAGGATTTTCAGGTTTTTCTGATTTGAAAATAGAAATTGCCAAGGAAGATTTTTCTCAAAGCTATGAGTTCAGTGGTGAAAAGAAATATTACGATCAAGTACTTGCAGGCTTATACGAAGCGCTAAAAGCCACTCGCCATCTTCTGAATGAAGAGCACTTAGAAAAAGCAATTCGGGCAATTACACAAGCCAATCATATCTATATATATGGTGTCGGCTCAAGTGGTACTTCAGGTATTCAACTACAAAATATGTTTTTGCGAGTAGGTCTACACTGCAGAGCGATTACTGACCCACACTACCAGGCTCAATCAGCTTCATTATTAAACGAACACGATGTTGCCATCGTCTTTTCTTTAACCGGACGAACCAAAGACAGCTACAACTCAATGAAATTAGCTTGTGACAATGGTGCAACAACAATTGCTATTACTAATTACCTATCCTCACCGATCGCTGAACTCGGGGATATCGTTTTACAGACTTCAATTGAAGATTTCATTGACGGTGGTTCACTGGCTGGAATTATTTCACAGTTATATATAGGAGATTTATTAGTGCGTGGTTACGAAAAAAATAATCAAATCGACTCTTTACAATTACGAGAAAAAGTATTACGGTCAATTCTTGAAAAAAGAATAGATGAATAGGAAGCAACTGGCACCAAGTTGAGGATATATGGTGCCAATTGTTTTGAAACTGGCACCACATCGGCACTAGTTACTGCCAATAATTTGAAATTTGGCACTAAGTCTGGCCTATTTACTACCAATATGTAAATCATTTCCTTGCTAAAAGCTAAAAAACTTATCCGCCTTATTGGCGGATAAGTTTTTTTGTTTATTCTGTAATAATTACATCACTAGCTTTGACCTCAGAGCCAAAGAATGGTTTCAGTGTTTCATCGTAAGCTTCTTCAAAGAAACCATCTTCTTTTAACTCACCTAATTCTTTATTAACCCAATTCAATAATGATTTGTTGCCTTTTTTAACTGCTGGATTGATGGTTGAAACATCACCGATTTCTTTGATCCCTACTTCAAAGTCTGGATTTTCTTTGACCCAGGCATATAGATAAGTATTGTCATCTGCCAGGGCTTTAGCGCGGCCATCGGTCAAAGCCTGAAATTGTTGACTTTTAGATTCGTATTTTTCCAATTGAACCTCAGAGTGTTCTTTGGTGAAGTATGTTTCAGCCGTTGTTCCTTTTGTTACGATCAGTTTTTCATCTGCCAGATCTTTCACATCCGTTACTGGATCTGATTTTTTAGAAACGACACCGACACCGACTTTCATATAGGGAGAGGCAAAATCAACTACTTTTTCTCGCTCTGGCGTTTTGGTGAAATTGGCTAAGACAAGATCGACTTTATTGGACTTTAAAGCATCCACCCGTTCTTCAGCGTTAACAACTACAAAGTCGACTTTTGATTCATCGCCTAATAGCTCTTTAGCTAAACGTTTGGCTATGTAAACATCATAACCTTGATTTTTTCCTTTATCATCAAGATAACCATAAGGAGACAAATCACCAAAGACAGCAACTTTTAATTTTCCCCTTTTTTTGATGGCTTCTACAGATGAAGGATTATCCTCTGTTTTTGTTTCTTCTTTATCTGATGAACCGCAGGCAGCTAAGGTAAAACTAAAAACTCCCAAAATAACAGCTAACTTTGCAAATAATTTCCATTGCTTTTTCATTATTTTTCCCACTTTCTTCTTATAAATTTGAAAAATCTAAACTTTGTAAAAAGGCTTGTGCCCGCTTGGTTTTTGGTGTCTGGAAAAATTCTTTCGTCGGACCTTCTTCGACGATATGTCCATCAGCTAAAAATAGGATGCGGTCACTGACTTGTTTGGCAAATGCCATTTCATGAGTGACAATAACTAAAGTTTTATTAGTTTTAGCTAATTCTAAAATCACTTCTAAAACTTCACGCACATTTTCTGGATCGAGTGAAGCGGTCACTTCATCAAACAAGATCACTTCAGGATTCATACATAAACTACGTACAATAGCGACTCTTTGCTTTTGTCCTCCTGATAATTGATGAGGATAATCATCTTTACGATCCTTTAAACCAACCCGTTCTAGCCATTCAAGTGCTTCTTTGTTAATTTCCTCTTGATTGCGTTTTTGTACATTGATTGGTCCGACAGTTACATTTTCCAAAATTGTTTTATTGGGAAATAAATCATAACTTTGAAAAACCATCGCAATTTTCGGCCGAACGTCATGCCAACTTTTATCAGTCAAAGGCAGTTTTTCTCCGTGAAAAGAAATTTCACCTGAAGTAATTGCTTCTAAACCATTCAAGCAGCGTAAAAAAGTACTTTTTCCACCACCTGACGGACCTAAAATAGCTACAACTTCGCCAGAATGAATATTTACATTGAGATTTTTTAAGACTTCTTTGCTACCGTAATTTTTATTTAGATCTTTTGTTGCAATCACTGTTTCCGTCATAAATTCACCTGCTTTTCCAAATATTTTGCCCATTTACTCAATGGATAACATAAAAAGAAATATAAAAAGAAGATCAGACCATAAACCCATAAACTTGCTGTTGGAATATTTACTGTGTAGTTTTCTATGATTTGGGTGCCTACACGGATCATTTCAGTGACTCCGATCATCATCAATAAGCTAGTCGTTTTGATTACCCGAGTTACCAGATTGATCACACCGGGAATTACCGTTTTTAAACCTTGGGGAAGATAAATGAAACGATATAATTGTGTACGAGAAAAACCCAGCGACTTACCAATTTCCACCTGATTTTGAGGAACGTTTTCGATCCCGCTACGAACCAGATCACTCATTTCAGCTGAAATCCAAAGGACAAAGACAACAATAGACACTGTTTGATTAGCAATATGCGTGTTTAACATTTCAGGAACAATATAATAAAAGGCAAATAGCAGTACTAGCAAAGGAACAATCCGAAAAATTTCCATATAGATTTTAAAAATAAATCTTAACAGCCGACTATTAGTTGTTCGTAAAACCCCAAAAACCAAACCAATAGCTACTCCCAAGAGAAGTGCGATCAAAGAGATTTTAATCACAACTACCATAGCAGTAAGTAGGCGGGCAAAATTGTTACCCATAAAAAATATTTTAAAGCCGGACACTTTTTTGCCTCCTCTCAAACAGATAAATCAAGGCGATCATTGGTAAAATGATCAAAGCATAACTGATAACTAACATCAATAAAAATTCACGAGTCATATAGTACATGCCAATCAGATCTTTGGTCACATTGGTTAAATCCATGATAGAAATAGCACTAAAAACTGAGGTTTCTTTCATTAAAAAGATAGCATTTGCTCCTAAACTCGGAACAGACAGCGAAAGGCCTTGAGGCAAGATCACTTCTTTTGCCAGCTGCTTGCGACTAAAGCCCAGTGACTGACCAATTTCTATTTGTGATTTTGGAATCGAATCAAAACCGCCGCGGAATGCTTCGGCCATATAAGAACCACCTAGGAAAGTCAAACCGATCATACCAGCTAAATTCTTTTCAATAGGTATGCCTAATTTAGGTAAACCATAATACAAAAAGAAAATTTGAATTAATAAGGGAGTATTTCTTGAGAGCTCGATATAAATTTGATTTATTTTGCTTAAAACAGGAATTTGAAAATAATTAATTATAGCAATTATGAATCCCAAAAGAAAGGATAAAATAATTCCACTGGCACCCAGACCAACTGTCACTTTTAAAGCTGTCATATATTGTGGAACCATTTCTTGCATAATTTGAAAATCCATAAGGTCTCCTTTCTATTTTTTGGATAAAAAGAAAAAGAGAACTTGAATACATTCAAGTCCTCTGGTCCTCTCAAATAACAGTTAGTCATTATTTAAGCCTACGCCAAAGAACATGATGTGTACAACACATCATGTTACAACAGCAACCATCTGTCAAAAACATTCTATTTGTCCCCATCACGTTCATCTCCTTGTCCAAACTATTTACCAAAAGAATAGCACAATTAAAACAAATGTCAATAAAAAAAATATGTTTTTTCTCATTTGGTCCAGAATAAGTCAGCTGGCTATACTTCCTTCGGGCTAAACGAAAACAAAAAAGCTGAAAATGAACTGATTCATCATTTTCAGCTTGCTTCTAATCAATTTCTAGAACTCCAGTATAAAGTTGATGATACATGCCACCTTTTGCCATTAATTCCTCATGGTCACCTCTTTCAATAATTCGTCCTTGATCGAGCACCATGATGTTATCGGAATTTTTAATGGTCGATAGCCGGTGGGCAATCACAAGCGTTGTACGGTTTGCCATCAGTTTATCCATACCTTCTTGCACTAATCTTTCGGTACTAGAGTCAATGGAAGAGGTCGCCTCATCCAAAATTAAAACCGGTGGATCCGCCAGCGCAGCACGTGCAATTGATATCAGCTGACGTTGACCTTCTGAGAGCGCAGAACCATTGCGGGTCAATAAGGTATCGTACCCCTGATCTAGATGGTTAATAAAAGTATCGGCGTTGACTAATTTGGCAGCAGCTTCTACTTCGGCTTGCGTCGCATCTTCTTTGGCATACTTAATATTTTCAGCAACCGTTCCTGAAAATAAGTTCGTCTCTTGTAAAACGATCCCCAATGAACGGCGTAGATCCGGTTTTTTGATTAATTTGATATCAATGCCATCATAAATAATAGCTCCTTGAGAAATATCGTAAAAACGATTGATCAAGTTAGTAATAGTCGTTTTTCCGGCTCCAGTTGCCCCTACAAAAGCCACTTTCTGACCTGGTTTGGCATGCAGATTGATATCATGAAGAACCGTTTTATTGCCATCATAAGAAAAACTGACATCTTCAAAGTGGACATCGCCTTGTAATTTCACATAATCGAGGCTACCATCTTCATGCTGGTGCTTCCAGGCCCAATTATGGGTCTCTTGAGTGGTCTCAGTCAGAGTGCCATCTGCCTGCTCGTTGACATTGACTAAGGTAATGTGTCCTTGATCACTTTCAGCTTTCTCATCTAAGAGGGCAAAAATCCGCTTGGAACCGGCCATCGCCATGATAACGGCATTGAGTTGTTGTGAGATTTGATTTAAAGGACCATTGAAAGACTTATTTAGTGCCAGAAAAGAAGCTAACCCCCCCACGGTTAAACCGCCTTGACCGCTAATGGCTAAAATCCCTCCGATCACGGCACATAAAACATAAGAAATATTTCCAATATTTCCTACTACCGGCATTAAAATATTGGCATATTTATGTGCCTGATAAGAGTCACTGAAAAGTTCATCATTGATTTTCTGGAAGTCTTTGATCGCTTTTTCTTCATGATTAAAAACCTTAACGACCTTGGTTCCCTCCATCATTTCTTCAATAAAACCATTTTCAACTCCTAATTGTTCTTGTTGGAGATTAAAAAATTTACTTGATTTATTCATGATCAGACGTAAAACTGCCTGCATGATCACAACCATAAATAAAGTCAGTAAAGTTAGCGGAATGCTAACGACTATCATTGAAATCAAGACTAAAATAATGGTAGCTAAAGAGGAAATGAATTGCGGAATACTTTGTGATATCACTTGTCTAAAGGTATCCACATCATTGGTATAAATACTCATGATGTCTCCATGCGCACGGTTATCAAAATAGCGTAAAGGTAGTTTTTGCATATTGGTAAATAAATCTCTACGAATTGATTCCATCGACTCCTGTGAAACCATTACAAGCAATCTCTGGAAAGTAAAATTAGCTAAAACACCCACCAGATAAATCGATGCCATTGTTAATAAAGCCTCAAATAAAGGTGTAAAATCAGGAGTAGAGCTTTTTAACATAGGCGTAATATAATTATCGATCAGATTTCGCATAAATAAAGAGGAGGAAACCTGCGCCATAGAAGAGATCAAAATTGCCAGTAACACAATAATGATCCTTACTGGGGATACTTTAAAAACGTAGGTCAATAAGCGACGTAAATGATGTGTTTTGTTATCAGCCATTAGTCATCCCCCTTTTTTTGTGTATCATAAATTTGCTGGTAAAGTTGGTTGGTCTTAAGCAAATCGTCATGGGTCCCATTACCAATAATTCTGCCATCTTCCATAACCAAGATACGGTTTGCTGACTGAATGGAAGTGATCCGCTGCGAAATAATCAGCTTAGTGGTTGCTGGCATACTATTATTTAACCCTTCTTGAAT
>DATGVB010000048.1:0-6310 GCA_035300805.1 Tetragenococcus sp.
AATAACATGTACAGATAATAATTCGCCCACACGCTCGGCTGCTGCTGCACCTGCATCCGTTGCTGCTTTGACAGCACCGACATCTCCGCGGACCATGACTGTGACGATTCCTCCACCGACAAATTCCTTACCAATCAAAGAGACATTTGCTGCTTTCACCATAGAATCGGCTGCTTCAATCGATCCTACCAAGCCTTTTGTTTCGACCATTCCTAATGCATCTTGTTTCATTGTTTTTTTCCTCCAATTCTTTTTTAAACGCTTTCTTTTTTTACAATAAAACTATACCGGCTTTCCTTAAGGGGATAGTCAAGTGAATTTTCATACAAATATATTTTGGTAAGCAAAAAAATTTGAATGCTCAATAATTCTCAATAAAAAATAATAACTGAGAATCAAAACAGCTCATTTTCTGTTATATTACAATTCTTAAGGAGATTAATTTTAACCTTACAATAATTATTGTTTACTACAGCATCTCAATCTTCATCCTTTCTGAAAATTTCATTTCTCATTTTCCATAAATTGTCGAATAAAACGAGTCTTTTTCCTTAATTTTAGTAGACCATGACAAAAATACTTGATAAGATCAAGCTTTTTAGCTTTATTACTAAGCTTGCCCTTAAGGTAAAGCTTCATGAAAAGAAAAAATGTAAGCAGAATAAAACTATCTTTTTACTCTGCTTACATTTTTTAGTTACACATTCGTTTTTCGATTGGAATAAGCACTTCCGTCACTATTTTTGTTTCATCTTTAGTCGTCCAATAATCCACCACATATCGTTCAAATGCATCCTTTTTACAAATAAAATGATGTTTTTCGGCCCAGAATTTTATCTTAGCATAAGACTCTTGAATTTTTTCCGGATTTCCTAAATGATAAGTAGATAAAAATAATTGATCGCCAAAAGAAAACTTAACGATATCATTATCATCATTTCCCACCGGTTTTTGCATGATCGTCACTTTACAACTTTTTCCCTGCAGACGTTTTTTTGAATCAGAGAAATACAAGACAACCGGACCTGTAATTTCTGCATTGTTTGCTTCCAGATGACGAACCCAAGGAATATTGATAACTGTTTTCTTGCAATCATAATTATAATTTTGTTCCAAAGAATAGTAAGTCGTGGCTTCAATATATTTCACATTCACATTGTCTAAATTTCCAGCAAGAGCACGATCTGCCTCTTTGATCAAATCCAGCCAGTCTGAAACCGAAGTATATTTTTTTTCAATTTCCTGCTTCTCACACTCTAATTCATCCAGTTTAGAACGAAAACTATTTTCATAATAATAATATTCCTCGTCTCCTTCAATTCCCTCCATTTCCTGCAATTTAAAACCCATTTGTTTATAATATTTAATAACAGGAATCAACTGCAATGAATCTTCATTGTAATAACGATAACCATTTTCTTCATTAATTTCATCCGGGATCAACAAGCCTAGTTTTTCATAGAAACGTAATGTTTTACGTGACACTCCACATAATTTAGCAGCCTCACCAATCGTAAACAATTTTTTTTGATCGACATTGAGCATTTTAGATCCTCCATGTTGATACAACCCATTTCATTTTATAAATGAATCAGCTAAAAGTCAACGGCCCATATAATTTAAACTTACTCTTAGATAACAAAAAAATCCCAATGTTTCATACTCTATCAATTAAAGGATACTCACTAAAGCCTAAAGGCAGACGATAACTTCTGTTTAATTTAGATAAAATATGTTAGAATTTACCCAGGAATAATACACACAATAAGGAGTTTTCACTCATGGGCAAAGCTATTTTTTTAGCCAGAGGATTTAGAGTCGATCAACCTGCAGACGATTTAGAAAAAGCTTTACAAGAGCGACCTTATCACACTCTCTATCAGCAAGGCTTTACAGATAAAATTTTCCATACTGATCCTGCCATCGCTTATCTGATCAAAATTGCACAAGTTTTCGTCGAAGAATTAAAAAGTGATGGTGAAATTGAACTGAGGCGAAAGTTCTCTTTTCCTGCTGAACATTTTTACCAAAAATGGGCTAACCAGGTTCCTTTTGTGATTGGCTACGAATTTGTCACACCTGATTGGTTACGAGCGATCCACCAAGAATTGGCGGATATTTTTGAAACAGAAACGCAGAATTTTACTGCTAGTGTCGCCGCTTATATCCAATCGAAGAATAAAAAGCTAACCACTGCCGGTCGGGTTTATTTCCATTTGATCGAACGAAAAAATAGTGATTCTCCTTTTGCCTTTTTAGCAACTTATGCTACTAGCCATCATGGTAAAGTCAACCATCGCCCCTTAAAAAATGCTTTGAAAGAATTTAATGACTCTACTGAGATCCTCTCTTTACTGACTGCCGTAGGCAAAGTGGCGGATGAATCCGCTTTTATATCCCAGTTAGTCGAGTCGGGTGAATTATTCTCTCCTTTAGCCTTCAACGAACAAGAAGCTTATCAGTTTTTAAAGGAAACACCTCTTTACGAAGAAAATGGCGTCATTTGTCGTATTCCTAATTTTTGGAAAAAAGAAAATAAAGCTTCCGTCAAAATTACAGTTGGTGCTAAAGAGCCTAGTAAACTAGGAATCGATGCTTTGCTTTCCAGCAAACCTGAAATGTATCTAGGTAGCCAGCGTTACTCTAAAGCTGAAATTGAAACTCTTTTACAACAAAATGAAGGTCTGGCCTTTATCAAAGGAAAATGGATCGAAATCAATCATGAGAAATTACAAAAATTGCTACAAACCTTTGAAGCTCAGCAAGACAAAGACTGGACCTTTTTTGATAGTTTGCGGCAAGCAGAAACAACAAATAAGACAAATACCCAGACTTCAGTTGAAGTGACCAACGGACAATGGCTGGCTAGAATCTTTAAAGAAATGACCACTCCACAAAAAATAAGACAGGCAAAGCCAAAAACAACTTTTAAGGCAACCTTGCGCCCCTATCAGTCTGTAGGCTTTAACTGGCTGAAATCTATGCAAAAGCGCTCATTAGGGGCTTTATTGGCTGATGACATGGGTCTAGGAAAAACTGTGCAGATCCTAGCCTTACTTGACTACTTAAGAAAGGATAAGACCCGTAGTCTGCTGGTGATCCCTGCCTCTTTACTGGAAAACTGGAAAAAAGAAGCTACTAGATTTACACCTAATTTACAATTGCAGATTTTACATGGTAAAGAAAAAGATTTTAAAAATTCTAGTGCTGATTTACTGATCACTACTTACGGCATGGTAAGCAGGATCCCCGAACTGGCCGAAGAAAATTTCGATTTACTGATCCTAGATGAAGCCCAAGCCATTAAAAATCCTGCCACCAAGCAAACTAAAAGCATCAAGGCTTTACATGCCGATGCAAAAATTGCCATGACGGGAACTCCCATTGAAAATCGTTTATCTGACCTGTGGAGTGTTTTTGACTTTTTAAATCAGGGACTTTTAGGCACTAAAAAAGAATTCAGCCAAACAGTTAAAAATGGTGTTGATTACAATTCACTACGTCAGATGATTTCGCCTTTTATTTTAAGACGGCTAAAAACCGACAAAAAAGTTATCGCTGATTTACCTGAAAAAAACGAGCAAAAAGAATATATTGCTCTTACCAAAAAACAAGTTGCTTTATACAAAGGAGTCCAGCGGGATATTGAAAAATCGCTTGAAGCAAGCGAAGGGATCCAGCGCAAGGGCTTAGTCCTAGCTGCTATTTCTAAATTCAAGCAAATCTGCAATCATCCTGATCAATATTTGGGAAATGAAGAATTTAAGGGCAGTTCAAGCGGAAAATTTGAAAAGCTCGCAGAAATTTGTGCAACCATTCGTGACAAGCATGAACAGGTATTGATTTTTACCCAATTCAAAGAAATGTGTCAACCCTTAAATGAATTTCTAGCAAAAGTTTTCGGCCAGACAGGGCTTGTCTTACATGGCAGCATTCCCAGTAAAAAACGCGGGAAGTTAGTCCAAAATTTCAATGATCCGACCAGCTATACTCCTTATCTAATTCTATCGATCAAAGCCGGTGGTGTGGGCCTTAATCTGACAGCAGCAAATCACGTCATTCATTTTGACCGCTGGTGGAATCCGGCGATCGAAAACCAGGCCACCGACCGCGCCTTTCGCATCGGGCAAAAGAAAAATGTCTTTGTTTATAAATTTGTAACTAGCGGCACGATTGAAGAAAAAATTGACAATATGCTGAGTGAAAAAACACAGCTTTCTCAAGAACTCATTACAGCGACTCATGGCGAAAGCTGGTTGACTGAAATGAATAATGAAGAATTGAAGCAGCTCTTTACTTTGGAGGTGAACTGACATGTCACGCTACCACTATTATGACTATGATTATGAAAGTATGGCAGAAAAAAAGGAAAAAGCTGCCCTTAAATTAAAAAAATATCAAAAGAAACATCCCGATGCTCTACCTATTTCAATTAAAGGAAATAAGATTGCTAATTCTTTTTGGGGTAAAGCCTGGTGTGCGAATTTAAAAAACTATGCAGATCATGACAATCGTATCAGCCGCGGCCGCTCTTACATTAAAAACGGCTTCGTGTTTGATTTGAAGATTAAAAAAGGTCTGATCAGCGGTGTGGTTTGCGGCAGTAGGAATAGTCTTTACCAAGTACAGATCCATATCGATCCGCTCAAAGATCAGCATTTAGTCAGACAAATTGGTGGAAATATTGGAAATCTAGAAGAACTAGCCGCGGGAAAATTTCCTAAAGCACTAAAAGAAGCTTTCTTAACCAGGGGTAATGGTTTGTTTCCTGATATTGAAGAGATTCAATTCAGCTGTAGTTGTCCTGACAGCGCCTATATGTGTAAGCATATTTCTGCCGTTTTATATGCTGTCGGTGCTAAACTTGATATAGAACCACTCTTATTGTTTGAACTACGCGGAGTTGACACTTCAACTTTAATTAAAAAATCAGTAGACGACAAGCTGCATGCCCTTTTAGAAAATGCACGCACAACAAAGTCAAAACGCATTATTGAAGATGATTCGGTCATCGATCTTTTTGATCTGAAATAAATTATAAAATTCTGGAGGACACTATGCAGTATTATCAATTTGAAAAGATTTTTTCGCAAATGGAAAAAGAATTTGGCAAGGTCAAAGCAGGTGAAGAGAAAAAATACGCGATGATGTTACTACCTTTACAAAGCAATATCTTAAAAGTCCACCGCGCTTTTCCTACTTCAAATAGCCGGCGATTAAAAGAAGCGATTGCACTGGTACTCTTTTATTTAAAAGAAATCTATAGCCGCGAACATTTTGCAATCGAAACCTTTAGTAATCCTGACAATGAACGCTTGGGACACGCTTTATTGATGGCTTTTGATCCTTTTACCAATGATGAATTAAAAAAAGCTGTTGAAAATGAGTATGATATTGACTGGTCCAATCCCAATCAGCTATACGCCTATTACAAGGAACCCATCCGATGCCTCTTAAGGATCAAGGATTCTGCCGATCTCTGGATCAAAAAGCAAGGAGCAGACGGCTATTTTATTTATCTCGAACAATTTATGGGAGAAACAATTCACGATGATACCATGGATTATTTTGTGCAATTGCCTGACTAAAAAAAGCGATCCTTGCAGTTATTTACTGATTCGCTGCAAGGATCATCTTTTTTATTTATCTTCAAAATAATTATTTTCTTGTAAAAAACGCTGTGCTACGATCGCCGGCTCCAGTAAATTATTGTCGGCCTCAAAATTTAAACTCTGCATCGTTTCTGTTGTGATCACCCCTTCTAATTTACTCAGTACCTGCTGCATTTGAGGATCACGCTGCAAAAACGACTGATTGGCGATCATGACTGCATCATAAGGCGGGAAAAAATTTCGATCATCTTCAAGCGCCACTAAGTGATTACTCATGATCCGGCCATCGGTTGAGTAGCCTAAAACCACATCCACCTTACCTGCCGCAACCGCATCATAGACCAGACCAATCTGCATGGGTAACATTTTTTTAAACTTAAATCCATATTCCTCAATAAAGCCCGGATAGCCGTCTCCTTCACGAGTCAGCCAAGGACGATCTGTACCAACCGTCAATTCTTCTGAAATATTTTCCAGATCACTCACTTTTTTCAGATTATATTTTTCTGCCGTCTCCTTTTTGACTAAAAAAACAAAAGTATTATCAAAACCATAAGAAGAAAAACGAATTTGTCCATACCTTTTTTTAAATTCCTGTTCGGTCACACGCACTGCCTTTTCAGGATCAGTGATAGCCTCTATCTTTAAAATAGTCGTGACATCTGTGCCTGTATAGCGCGCTGCCGCAATATCCGCAT
>DATGVB010000049.1:0-12943 GCA_035300805.1 Tetragenococcus sp.
ATTCAGAAGCAGTAAAATTTGAAGAACTTACTCATTTAGAAGTTATTTCTAAAGGATTGCAGGTAATGGATTCAACCGCAAGTTCTTTGAGCATGGATAATGATATCCCATTAGTCGTTTTTAACTTGAATGAAGCAGGCAATATTGAACGCGTCGTGATGGGAGAACATATCGGAACAACTATTACAAGGGGGAAATAAGATGGCAGATAAGGTTTTTACAGAGGCAAAAACAGGAATGGAAAAAGCAGCAGAAAATTTGCAGCGTCAACTCGGCCAGATTCGCGCAGGACGTGCTAATGCTAGTTTATTAGATCGTGTCAATGTACCTTATTACGGCGTACCAACACCTTTAAATCAACTGGCTGCAATCACAATCCCAGAAGCACGTATTTTAATGATCAAACCATTTGATAAAACAGTTTTAAATGAGATTGAAAAAGCTATTCTGGCTTCTGATGTAGGAATCACTCCAACTAATGACGGCTCAGTGATCCGACTGGTGATTCCACAATTAACTGAAGAACGTCGTAAGGAACTGGCTAAAGAAGTAGGTAAGGAATCAGAAACCGCTAAAATTTCTATCCGTAATGTTCGTCGTGATGCTTTGGATGAATACAAGAAGCAAGAAAAAAATGGTGATATCACCGAAGACGACCTGCATACTTCGGAAAAAGATATTCAAGATCTGACGGATCAAAGTATTCAAAAAGTTGAAGCAATTGCCGCTGACAAAGAAAAAGAATTATTAGAATTCTAAGTCAGAGGTCAAATGATTAAAGTCAAGAGATGTAGCTTTCATGTCTCTTGCCTTTTTTGTTTTGGCAGTAAAAGGTTGGCAGATAAAACATATCCGGGAGATAAAAACTTAAAAAAGCTTTTAATCTTCTTATAAAAAGATAGATTTTTTTGAATATTATAGGCAAGCCAAAGGATTATTGCTATAATAGACAAGATCAATCAAGTTAGGAGTCAAAAAAATGTTACGTTTTTTTCCAGAGAAGAATAAGACTGTTTTAGCAGAAACTGAGTATAAATTTAATCCGGATCTGACTGTCCCGCAACATATTGCGATCATTATGGATGGCAATGGCCGCTGGGCTAAAAATCGACGCTTACCCAGAGTAGCAGGTCATAAAGAAGGCATGGAAGTGGTGAAAAAAATTACCAAGCATGCTTCTCATTTAGGCGTAAAAGTTCTGACTCTCTATGCTTTTTCCACTGAAAATTGGAAAAGACCGAATGAGGAAGTTGATTACCTGATGCAGCTGCCCGTTGATTTTTTTGACACCTTCGTACCTGAATTAATGGCAAGAAATGTAAAGGTCAATGTTATGGGGTATCAGGATTTATTACCTGCCCATACCCAAAAAGCGGTGCTAAATGCCATGGATATGACGAAAAATAATACGGGAATGGTGTTGAATTTTGCCCTGAATTACGGCAGTCGGTCAGAAATGGTAACTGCTATTAAAGCTATTTCTAAAGAAGTAGAAGGTCATCAGCTATCTTCAGATGTGATCGATGAAGAGGTGATCAGTGAACACTTGATGACTGGTTTTTTGCCTAAAGAACTTCGCGATCCGGAACTTCTGATCAGAACGAGTGGGGAAGAGCGGCTCAGTAATTTTCTATTATGGCAAATTGCCTACAGTGAATTGGTATTTACTAAAGAATACTGGCCAGATTATAATGAAACTTCATTAGAAAATTCGATTGCTAGTTTCCAGCAGCGCAATCGTCGTTTTGGCGGTCTGACTAAAAAGGAGGAAGAAACTCAATGAAACAACGCATAATTACGGCAGTTATTGCCCTGGCATTATTTTTACCTATTATCTATTTTGATTTTGCGGGGATCTCTGTTGAATTATTAGGAGCAGTTTTAGCTGTTATTGGTGTATATGAATTATTCAAAATGAAAGGTTTAGCTCTTTTAAGTTTTGAAGGAATTCTTTCAGCTATAGGTGCTGTAGTATTAGTTTTACCTAATGAACCGTGGTTTTCAATTTTACCAGCAAATTCAGATAAGCTGATTCTATTTTATTTTGTGGTCATGATCTTATTAGGCATTCAAGTTTTATCCAAAAATATGTATACTTTTGACGAAGCATGCTTTCCTGTATTGGTCAGTCTTTATGTAGGTGTTGGTTTTCAGAATTTCGTAGCAGCTCGTTCAAATGGACTATTGGTTCTGTTATTTGGTCTATTTGTGGTTTGGGCTACCGATATTGGAGCTTATATGCTTGGCAGAAAGTACGGCAGCAGAAAGCTTTGGCCCGAAATTTCTCCTAACAAGACCGTTGAAGGCTCCCTTGGAGGTATTGCTTGTGCCTTAGTTGTAGCAATTATTTTCTTATTGATTTATCCTGGTAGTCTGTATTTTGAATATGGTTCCTTTACGATGATTTTTTGGACGATTATTTTTTCTGTTGTTGGTCAATTTGGCGATTTAGTCGAATCAGCTATTAAACGTCATTATCAAGTTAAGGACTCCGGTAAAATTTTACCTGGTCATGGCGGGATTTTAGATCGCTTTGATAGTATGCTTTTTGTTTTTCCAATCATGCATTTGATCGGTCTTTTCTAAAAAATTGAGGCATTTTCGAAATTTTAATATTCGGAAGTGCTTTTTTTATTTTAAAAGTGGCAATAAAATTTCATTTAAACGTTAAATTACTATTACAAGCACAGCTGTTTCATTGTTTAATGACTCAGATGTGCTAAAATAGTGTGTAAATTTAAAATGATGAAAGTGAGGAACTTAAATGAAGACGCTCATCGTCTTTTTAATCGTTTTTTCAATAGTTGTGGTTATTCATGAGTTTGGCCACTTCTTTTTTGCTAAAAGAGCGGGGATCTTAGTAAGAGAATTTTCAATTGGAATGGGTCCTAAATTATTTAGCCATCAAGCTCAAGATGGAACGACTTACACTGTACGAGCGATTCCTATGGGAGGCTATGTCCGTATGGCTGGTTATGAGGAAGAAGAAGAACTAAAAGCAGGAATGCCGGTTTCGTTAGTGACAAATGAAAAAAATCAAGTGATTAAAATTAATACGAGCCATAAAGTGCAATTGGCCAATGCGATCCCTTTAGAAGTCACACAATTTGATTTGACCGATGATTTAATGATAGCAGGTTTTGTCAATGGTGATGAGACAGACAGCAAGACTTACCAAGTTGATCATGACGCGATGATCATTGAAGAAGATGGTACGCAATTGCGGATCGCCCCGCGTGACGTACAATTTCAATCAGCAAAGTTACATCATCGGATGATGACTAATTTTGCGGGTCCGATGAATAATTTTTTATTAACGATCTTATTGTTTATCTTATTAGTTTTTGTTCGAGGTGGCGTAGTGGATGAAAACTCAACTGCTATTGGAAGCCTGGCAGAAGACGGGGTGGCTAGTGAAGCGGGACTTAAAACTGGTGATGAAATTTTAAGTATCAATCAGAAATCAGTCGATAACTGGGAAAATCTGCAAAAGGTAATTCAAGAAAATCCCGGACAAGAACTCACTTTAGAAGTACAACGTGGTAAAGAGCAGTTAGAAATCAAAGCAACTCCTAAAACTGTTCGATCACAAGGCGAAAAAGTCGGTCAATTAGGGATCACAGCTTCTTTGAAGACGGGTTTTGGAGATAAAATCATTGGTGGAATTAAAGAGAGCTGGACTATGTTTGTACAGATCCTAGCTGCTTTAAAATCACTCATCACTCATCCGGATATCGATCAGTTAGGCGGTCCGGTAGCCATCTTCCAGATGTCAAATCAGGCAGCTAGTCAGGGTATAACGACAGTCATATTTTTGACAGCCATGATTTCAGTAAATCTGGGGATCATGAACCTATTACCCATTCCAGCCTTGGATGGTGGGAAGTTACTTTTGAATATCATCGAAGGTATTCGGGGAAAACCAATTAGTGAAGAAAAAGAGGGAATTATTACTATGGTCGGTTTTGCTTTATTAATGTTACTTATGGTACTGGTTACCTGGAATGATATTCAACGTTTTTTCTTTTAATATTGGGAGGAATTCTTATGAAACAATCGAAACTTTTAATTCCTACTTTGCGTCAAATTTCAGAAGACGCCTATGCTCGCAACCTGCAACTCTTATTGCGGGCAGGTTTTATTCGGCAGGCGTCAAAAGGAATTTACACCTACTTACCTTTGGCTATGCGCGTATTGACTAAAATTGAGAATATTATTATCGAAGAATTTGAAAAAGTAGGTGCTGTGCAGATAAAAATGCCCACTTTGATCCCGTCTTCCATTGTTAAAAAAGATAAAGAAAATAATTCCTATCAGATTAGAAATTCACATGGTATTGAATTGCTGCTGGGATCAAAATATGCTGAATTACTAAGTGATTTAGTGGGAAATGAAGTTTTATCTTATAAACGTCTGCCTTTGACAATGTTTCAAGTGGATACTAAATACCGTAATGACAAGAGGCCTAAACATGGCTTGATGCGTAGCCATGAATTTATCATGGTGGATGCCTATTCTTTCCATAAAGATGAAGAAAGCCTAGCCCAGATGTATGCTGCTTATCAAGAAGCCTTTACCCGTGTTTTTTCACGCTTGGGGGTAAAAGTGAAACGTTTGCTCGGAAGCAGTCATCTGGAGCAGGGAAAAGATGCTTTAGAATATATGTGTTTGTCAAAGTTCGGCGATAAAATTGCCTGCTTTTCAGAAAACGGAGATTATGCAGCTGAATTGTCAGTTGCTACAAGTGAATTTAGCTCGCATAAATCTCATGAGAGTTACAAGGAACTTGCTTCTATCCTGCAAAAAGATGCTGATCTAAAAAAAATGGCTCAAGTCTTAGAGCTCCCCTTAAAAAAAGGAATCCGAACTGTTCCTTTTTTAGCTGACCAAAAACCCATCTTACTTTTAATTCGGGCAGATCAGAAAATCAATCGGTTAAAAGTAAAAAAACAATTAGAACTAAAAAAACTAACTGAGATGGATGAAGAACAGTTACAAGCCTATCTTAAAACTCCTTTACAAAATTTGGGTCCAGTTGGAGTGCCTTTTGAAATACCGATTTATGCGGATAGACAAATTCAAGAATTGGCAAATGCATTTGCCGGTGCTAATAAAAGCAATACTTTTTTACAAAATGTCAATCCTGAACGTGATTTTAAGGTGAGCTATTATGCTGATTTTCGGCTGGTCCAAGAAGGTGATCCAGCTCCTGACAACAGCGGTCAGCTGGTTTTTAAAAAAGCAACTGAAGTCGGACGTATGGTCAAAACAGGACTGGCTTTCAGTCAAAAAACAGATAATACTGTCTTAGATGAAAAAGGGCAGATAACGCCAGTTCTAATGGGCTATTATGAATTGGGTGTGACACGATTATTAGCTATGATCGCCGAACAAAACAATGACGGAGAAGGGATTAACTGGCCGCTAGAAATTGCGCCGTTTGATTTACATATTGTACAAACTAAGATGAATGATGATTGGCAGAGCCAGTTGACCGGACAAATCGAAGAAATGATGACTGCACAAGGCTATCAAGTTTTAGTAGACGACAGAGATGTAAGAAGTGGCGTTAAATTTGCAGATGCAGATCTGATCGGATGTCCTGTTCGTATTACAGTCGGAAATAAGGCTGAAGAAGGGATCATCAATATTAAATTTAAGCGTAGTCAAGAAAGTATGGAAGTAAAAAAAGAAGAGTTAGTTTCAACTTTGAAAATTTTGCTCAATACAGAAAATTAATTCAGTCTAGTTCTTCAATAGTACTAGACTGTTTTACAGTGTAAAAAGGAGTGTCGAACTTGGCAGAAGATAACATATATGAAGTTTTGCTGGATCAAATGCAATTGGCTGAAAATTTTAGAGAAGATCCGCTGATTAAAAATGGGCAAATCAAGGAAGTTACTGTACATAAGCATTCCAAAGTATGGACTTTTGTTTTAGGTTTTGCCAAGCCTTTAGCTGCATCAGCTTATCAGCAGTTTGCCCAGCAATTAGAATTAGCTTTTCAGTCAATTGCTAAAGTGAATCTATTGATAAAAACACAGGATGGTCAATTTGATCAAGAGCAATTACAAGCTTACTGGCCACTTGTTTTGAATGATAAAGACTGCAATACGCCTTTTGTGGAACAGGTGCTGAAAAAACAGCTACCTTTTATTGAAGGGCATAAGATTATTTTACCTGTTAGCAATGAATCTATAGTTGCTAACTTGCAACAACAATATCTGCCGCGAATCGAAAAGCGCTATGAACAATTTGGTTTCAATAAATTCCATATTATTCCACGTTTAGATCGCAAACAAGAAGATGCAAATTTACAGCAGTTAGAAGATATGCAAAAAGAACAAGAAGCCAATTTTATGCAACAGGCAGCCGAAGCAATCGCCCACCATCAGCAGCAGAAAAAGCAAAAGAACGAGAAAAAACAAGAAAATGAAAATTATGCTGGTCCGGTTGCTCTAGGACGGTCGATCCCTCAAGATGAGCCGATCCTGCCTATGGGTAATATTTTAGAAGAAGAACGTCGTGTGACCATTCAAGGCTATGTTTTTGATAAAGAAATCCGCGAGTTAAGGTCAGGACGTCAACTTTTGATTTTAAAAATTACCGACTATACTTCTTCTTTTATTGTTAAGAAATTTTCTAATGGTGAGCAAGACGAACAGGTTTTTGCCGCTATTAATAAAGGCAGCTGGCTGAAAGCTCGTGGCAGTATTCAAGAAGACACTTTCATGCGTGATCTAGTGATGAATGCGCAGGATTTAGTTGAGATTGGGCATGAAGACCGCAAAGATCTTGCTAAAGAAGAAGAGAAAAGAGTCGAGCTACATCTGCATTCTAATATGAGCACGATGGATGCCACCAACAGTGTCAGTGACTTAGTTGCCCAGGCAGGAAAATGGGGCCATAAAGCAATCGCGATCACCGATCACGGAGGAGCACAGGCTTTTCCGGAAGCTCATCAAGCCGGTCAGAAAAACGGGGTTAAAATTATTTACGGTGTGGAAGCCAATATTGTAGATGATGGCGTAGAAGTTGCCTACAATCCACAAGAAGTTCCATTGTCAGATGCAACTTATGTAGTTTTTGACGTGGAAACAACCGGACTTTCAGCAGTCTACGATACAATTATCGAATTAGCCGCAGTAAAAATGCATAAGGGTAATGTGGAAGCTTCTTTTGAAGAATTTATTGACCCTGGGCATCCTCTGTCTAATACAACAGTTAATCTAACCGGGATCACAGATGAAATGGTCAAAGGATCAAAAACCGAGGCAGAAGTTTTACAATTATTTCAGGAATTTTCAGCAGGCTGTATTTTAGTGGCTCACAACGCTTCTTTTGACATGGGTTTTTTAAATATGAGTTATAAGCGTAATCAGATTTCTGAAGCCGTAAATCCAGTGATTGACACCTTGGAGTTAGCCCGCTATCTTTATCCAGAGTTTAAACGCTTTGGCCTAGGTGTGTTAACGAAAAAATTTGGCGTTAATTTAGAGCAGCATCACCGCGCCATCTATGATGCAGAGGCAACTGGACACTTGGCGTGGATCTTTGTCAAAGAAGCCATGGAAAAACATGAAATGTATCTGCACAAGGACTTAAACCGCGATGTGGGTAATCCTAATTCATTAAAGGCAGCTCGTCCATTTCATGTTACGATTTTAGTTAAGACACAAGATGGCTTGAAAAATTTATTTAAGTTGATCTCTATGTCAAATATAAAATATTTTCATGCCAAGCAACCGCGTATTCCGCGCTCAGAGTTGATCAAGTTACGTGAGGGATTGATTGTGGGAACGGCTTGTGACAAAGGAGAAGTTTTTGTTGCCATGATGCAAAAGGGCTATCAGGCTGCCAAAGATCTGGCTCGTTTTTATGATTACATAGAAGTCATGCCTAAAGCAGTCTATGCCCCCTTACTAGAACAGGAGTTAGTAAAAAGCGAACAGGATCTAGAAGATATTATTAGTAAGCTGGTCATGATCGGTCAAGAATTAGATAAACCCGTTGTAGCTACCGGAAATGTTCATTATTTAAATAAAGAAGATGCAATCTATCGTAAAATTCTGATCAATTCTATGGGGGGAGCCAATCCTTTGAATCGTAGCAGTTTACCGGATGTTCATTTTCGGACAACTGACGAGATGCTGACTGACTTTCAATTTTTAGGAGATGAAACAGCGCGCCAGATTGTTGTAACTAACCCTAATAAGATAGCTGATGAGTGTGAGCTGGTCATTCCAGTCAAAGACAAATTATACACTCCCAAGATACCTGGCTCCGAAGAAGAAATTACTAAACTTAGTTATGATCGGGCTAAAGAACTCTATGGCGATCCTTTACCGGAAATTGTACAAAAACGCTTGGAAAGAGAGTTAAAATCAATTATCGGCAATGGTTTTTCAGTGATTTATCTGATCGCACAAAAACTAGTTCATAAAAGTAATGAAGATGGCTATCTGGTTGGATCACGAGGTTCAGTCGGATCTAGTCTAGTTGCAACTATGACTGGAATTACTGAAGTTAATCCCTTGGCGCCACATTACTACTGTCCAAAATGTCAGTATTCTGAGTTTTTTGAAGATGGTTCTTATGGCTCTGGTTTTGATATGCCTGAAAAAAACTGTCCGAAATGTGGAGCCCGTCTGAAAAAAGATGGTCATGATATTCCTTTTGAAACTTTCTTGGGCTTTTATGGTGATAAAGTTCCCGATATTGATTTGAACTTTTCTGGTGATTATCAGCCGGAAGCTCATAACTACACTAAAGTACTGTTTGGTGAAGATTATGTTTATCGGGCAGGTACGATTGGTACAGTAGCAGATAAGACCGCCTATGGTTTTGTCAAAGGTTATGAACGAGATCATAATTTAAATTTCCGGGCAGCCGAAGTCGATCGTTTGGCCAAAGGTGCTACTGGGGTCAAAAGAACTACCGGTCAGCATCCAGGAGGGATCATTGTTATTCCTGATTATATGGATGTCTATGATTTTACGCCGATTCAATACCCTGCTGATGATCTGGATGCAGAATGGCGCACGACTCACTTTGATTTCCACTCGATCCATGACAATATTTTAAAATTAGATATTCTAGGTCATGATGACCCGACTGTTATTCGGATGTTGCAGGATCTTTCAGGCATCGAACCTAAAACTATTCCGACGGATGATCCCGAAGTGATGCGGATATTTGAAGGAACCGAAGTCTTAGGTGTTACTTCCGAACAGATCTTTTCTAAAACCGGAACTTTAGGTATTCCAGAATTTGGAACTCGTTTTGTCCGTGGTATGCTCGAGGAAACTCATCCATCGACCTTTGCCGAGTTATTACAGATTTCCGGTCTCTCGCATGGGACGGATGTTTGGTTGGGAAACGCTGAAGAACTGGTATCCCAGGGAGTCACTGACCTAGCTCATGTGATTGGTTGTCGGGATGACATTATGGTATTTTTGATGCATGCCGGTCTAGAACCGGGCGTAGCCTTTCAAATTATGGAACACGTCCGTAAGGGTAAGGGTATTCCAGCTGAATGGCAGGAAGAAATGAAAAAACAAGATGTGCCTGACTGGTATATTGATTCTTGTTTGAAGATCAAGTATATGTTCCCTAAAGCCCACGCGGCAGCTTATGTTTTAATGGCATTGCGAGTTGCTTATTTCAAAGTTTATTTTCCAATTCTTTATTACTGTGCTTATTTTTCTGTACGAGCGGATGATTTTGATCTGGTTGCGATGTGTAAAGGTAAACAGGCCACAAAAGATCGTATGAAAGAAATTACCGATAAAGGCATGGATGCCTCTACCAAGGAAAAGAATCTGCTGACGGTCTTAGAGCTGGCTAATGAAATGCAGGAACGTGGATTTAATTTTGGCATGATCGACTTATACAAGTCAGATGCAGTGAATTTTGTGATCGATGGTGATACTCTGATCGCACCTTTCCGCGCAGTCCCAAGTTTAGGAACAAATGTGGCCAAACAGATCGTCAAAGCTAGAGAAGATGGGTTGTTCTTATCCAAAGAAGACCTTGCCAATCGTGGTAAAGTTTCCAAGACTCTGATTGATTACATGTCAGATAATGGCGTGCTTAAAGACCTACCAGATGAAAATCAATTATCACTTTTTGATGATATGTTTTAATAAAAAATTCCCTGGTTAGATGGCCGGGGAACTTTTTATTATAGACGATTGATCTACTCCAAGTCAGAGAAAGTTTGAGTAGATCAGGACGGAAACTACTCCAAGTCAGAGGAAGTTTGAGTAGATCAGGGCGAAATCTACTCCAAGTCAAAGGAAGTTTGAGTAGATCAGGGCGAAATCTACTCCAAGTCGGAGGAAGTTTGAGTAGATTGACTGATTTTTTATTTTCTGGTCAGCTTTGTAACGACCTCACATCGGGCTGTCTGTGGAAACATATCGACTGATTGCAGATAGTTGACTTTAAAAACCTTTGTAAGCAGTTTTAGGTCTTTTGCCAGAGTAGAGACATTGCAGGAGATATAAACCATTTTTGGCGGTGGATCTTTCACCAAAGTTTGTAGTAAATTGGTATCTAAACCTGTCCGTGGCGGATCAACAATTATACCGTCTGGCTTAAAACCTTCAGCAAGCCACTTAGGTAGTAGTTCTTCAGCCTTACCAACTTCGTAGTGAGTGTTATCATAGCCCATTTTACGGGCATTTTCTTTGGCATCATCAATAGCTGATTCAATCACATCCATACCACGGATTTCTTTGACTTTATCTGCAACTGAAAGTCCGATGGTGCCAACGCCGCAGTAAGCGTCTATCAGCCTTTCATCAGATGATAGATCTAAAGCTTTAATTGCTTCTTGATAAAGCACATTGGTTTGTTTTGGATTTAGCTGGAAAAAAGCACGTGCTGATAAATCGAAAGTCAGCTGCTTTAATTGCTCTTTAATAGCACTTTTACCCCAGAGAAGCAGTGTTTTTTCGCCAAAAATCTGTGAACTTTTAGAACTTTGAATATTTTGCATAATCGAGACAACTGCTGGTAAACGTCGCTTGATTTCACGGATAAGAATATTTTTTTTGGGAAAATTTTGTGTATGGGTAATGAAGACAACTTGTAGCTCGCCTGTTTTTATGCCTACACGTACCATCAAGGTTTTTAAGACACCTGTATTTTTACGCTCATTGAAAATCGGGATTTCATATTTGTTTAATAGTTCTACCAGTTTATTTATCACCATTTGTGTAGATTCTTCTTGGACCAGGCAATCATTAATTGCAACTAGTTGGTGAGAATTAGGCTGATAAAGGCCCGCTTCAGCCTTTCTTAATTTATAATTATAACGTAATTGGAACTGCGCCTTGTTACGGTAATGCCAAGGATCATTCATGCCCAAAGTTGGATATAATTCATAATTCTGATAGCCTTGAGGACGGTATTTAACTAAAGCCTGGTGTAATAAATCACGCTTAAAGTCCAACTGTTTTTTATAATTCAGATGCTGCAGCTGACATCCTCCACAATGATTATAGAAATGACAGGGTGGCTGGATACGATCTTTACTTTTATGATCGATACGCACTAATTCGGCTTGGGCGAATTTGGGATTGGCCTGGGTGATTTTAGCTACAATTTTCTCTCCAGGAAGAGCCTTAGGAACAAAGATGATCAGGCGTTTGTAATAGCCGATCCCTTCACCATTGATCCCTAGTTTTTTAATATATAACTGTACTTTTTGTCCTGTTTTTACTTGTGTATTTGCCATAATTTCTCCTTTTCTAATCAATATCAGTTTACCAAAAACTATGTTAAACTAAAAGAGACTTTGTTTTTAAGGAGTGAAATCATGCATAAGGTAACTTCTATTCGTAAACAAAAAGGCAGTTATTATCAGGCTATTTTTGATAGTGGTGAAAAAATTCGTCTGTCAGAAGATCTGCTAGTCCGTTTTCGTCTGTTAAAAGGTAGTGAATTAAGTGAAGAAGAATTAACTCAAATAAAGAGGGAAGCTGACTGCGACTATGGTTTACAAGAAGCGCTTAATTATATTAGTTATCAGTTAAGATCAGAAAAAGAAGTGCGTATTTATCTGAAAAATAAAGAAGTACCCCCAAATGACCACTATAAAATTATCCAGCGTTTAAAAGAATTAAAAGTTTTAGATGATGAGGTTTATGCAGCGAGTTTTGTGCGTACGCAGATGCGCTTGAGTGATAAAGGACCTGGTAATATTGAGCAAGAATTGAAAAAAAGAGGAATTCAAGCAGATATCATGAACACTGCCTTAGCTCTTTATCTACCTGAGGTACAATTAGAAAATGCCATTAAGGCAGCACAAAAAGTTATCAGGCAGACTCATGGGAAAAGTTATCGGGAAAGTTTGCAGAAAGTACGTTTGAATTTGCTTAAAAAAGGGCATTATCCGGAAATTGTCCAACAGGCAATGGATCAGCTGGATTTTGAAAAGGATGATGAATATGAATGGGAAGTTTTACAAAAAGAAGGACAAAAAATTTTGCGCCGGGATCATTCGCAAGATTTGCTTAAAAGGAAAATGAAATTGAAACAAAAGCTCTATCAGAAAGGTTTTGCTGGTGAGTTAATTCAAAGATTTATTGATGAGGAAGTTTTTGATGAAGAGTGAAATGTGGGATGCACAAAAAATTAAAGATTTTCAGGCTGTTTTATTAGATTGGTATTACCAAAATAAGCGCAATTTACCTTGGCGGGCGGATACAGATCCTTATAAAGTCTGGATTTCTGAAATTATGCTGCAGCAGACGCGGATCGATACAGTGATCGACTATTATTATCATTTCATGACAGAGTTTCCTACAATTAAAGAATTGGCTCAGGCGGATGAAGAAAAATTATTGAAAGTCTGGCAGGGATTGGGTTATTATTCTAGGGCGCGTAATTTAAAAATTGCGGCTCTGCAGATTCAGACAGAGTTTAATAGTAGTTT
>DATGVB010000050.1:0-4035 GCA_035300805.1 Tetragenococcus sp.
TGGAAAAGGCGTTTATGTTCGGACTCTGGCAGTTGATACGGCTAAACTTTTAGGAGTCAGCGGTCATATGTCAGATTTGACACGCACACAGAGCGCCGGCTTTACACAAGAACAAGCAGTCAGCTTAAAACAAGTAGAAAAGGCTGTACAAAAGAATTGTCTGGCTGAAATTATTTTACCTATTGAATATGGTGTCCAAATGTTTAAAAGAGTCGATATTGATGAACAGCTTTGGCAAAAGGTCAGAAATGGTATGCGACTTTCTTATGAGAGTTTTGACTTAAGGGAGATGCCACAAGAAACGATTGCATTGTTTTATCAGAATCAAGTAGTAAGTTTATACCAGCCTAACTTAAAAGAAGCAGGTCAGTTAAAGCCATTAAAAGTCTTAAAAACATAAGTAGGAAGGAAATTGAGAAATATGCAAGTCATTGAAATGCGACATCCTTATGAAAAAAAACTGATTCCTAAAGAGGATGTTGTTCTGGTATTAGGTTTTTTTGATGGAGTACATAAAGGACATCAGCGAGTGATCGATACGGCTAGAGAAATTGCCGATCGTAAGGGCTTAAAGTTAGCTGTAATGACTTTTAATCAGCATCCATCGATCGTCTTTAAGAAAATCAAAGCAGATGAGATGAAATATCTAACCAATCTCGATCAAAAAAAACGTATTATGGCAAATTTAGGAGTGGATTACTTATATGTTATTGAATTCACCTCAGCTTTTGGGGCATTGAAGCCACAAGAATTTGTCGATCAGTACATTGTAGATTTTCACGCCAAATATGCAGTAGCGGGTTTTGATTACACTTATGGGCCCAAAGAAATTGCTGATATCCATCATTTGCCGGAGTATGCAAAGGGCCGTTTTGAAGTGGCTGCTGTTCCTAAAGAAACCATAGCAGGTGCAAAGGTCAGTTCCACTCGGATCCGGGAAAAATTGGAAGAAGGAGATATGGAGGCTGTCACTAATTTATTAGGTTATACTTATGAAATTGACGGTATTGTTGTTCATGGAGATGCACGAGGACGTACTTTAGGTTTTCCGACAGCGAATATCAAGTTTAAAAGTAGCACGCGTCTGCCTAAAGAAGGAGTCTATGTATCAGAAATAAAGGTAGGCGACAAGTGGTATCAGGCTATGGGATCGATCGGACATAACGATACTTTTGAAAAAAACCGTAAACTTACTGTCGAGATCTATATCCTTGATTTTAAAGCAGATATTTATGGTGAAAAAGTAAAGGTGAGATGGAATCATCTGTTAAGAGATCAAGTTGCTTTTGCTAGTCCGGAAAAACTGATCGAGCAACTGCAAAAAGATGAGATCAGCACAGCGAATTATTTTAAACACTAAAAAAAGACTGAGACATTAATAATTTCCAAGCAAAACTTACAAATACTTTTTGTCAGTTGGAAAAAAATGTCCCAGTCTTTTTTTATTGTTCTTTATTTTCAAAGATATGCTTAATAATAAATTCATCAGCATCTTTATCTGCAGCTTGAGCATCTGAAAAATCAAAAAGCAGATATTCTCCATTCTGATCTTCTACCACTACCAGTTTTTTGTCAATTCCACGTTTGTCTTTTTCTACCTGTACTTTTTTCATTAACTCATCTTTATCGGTTTTAGAGGCCAGCGCATTTCCACGGTTGAATAAAATTGAATTTTCCATCTTGATTGGCTCCTTTATGATTTTTTATAAATAAGATCTTTTTGTTTCATCTTCATTTTACTGCAAATTTTAGAAAAAAGATATTGTCTTATTTGGTAGTTCTTTGAAGCTGTGCTACAATTTAACAAGAGCCCTCTTTGCAATTAAGCAGTCTATTTTTGATAAAGGAGTGAGTATAAATGGAAAAAAAGAATAAGAATATAGTTTGGATAGGAATCGCCATTGTTCTTGTGGTTATTATAGGTTCTGTTGTCGCAAGTTACAATAAAATTGCCTCTGCAGAAAATGATGTAGACGCCAATTGGTCACAAGTAGAAAATGTTATGCAGCGCCGGGCTGATTTAGTGCCTAATCTTGTTTCATCGGTAAAAGGCAGTATGTCACAGGAACAAAAAGTTTTTGGCGATATTGCTGATGCGCGCAAGGCTTATAATGATGCGGGTACACCCAAAGAAAAGGTAGAAGCAAATGATGAGTTATCCAGCGGACTTTCAACAATGGTCAATGTGATCAGAGAAAGTTATCCGGAGCTGGCGTCTAATCAGAATGTTAAAACTTTGATGAGTCAATTAGAAGGTACAGAAAATCGTATCTCAACTGAACGGCGTCGTTATATTCAGTCGGTCAATGATTATAATAAGTTGATCGTTCGTTTCCCTAATAGTATGATTGCCGGAATTTTTAACTTTGAAAAGAAAGATAACTTTCAGGCGGATGAAGATGCCAAAGAAGTTCCCAAAGTTGACTTTGATCTTGAAAGTAGTAATTAGGAGGCGGGTTGATGAGAAAAGAAGTGAATTCTCAGAAAGTCCAGAAGAGTCGATTTAAAAGGGTAACTAATTATTATGAGCGATTTAAGAAAATAAATAACTGGCATTTGCGCCTGACGATACCTTTAGTAGCTATTTTTGCTGTACTTTTGCTGTTGTTTCCCTTATTTAACAGTAAAAAGAATGAGTCACTTGCAAACAGCCGTTCGGAATTAGCTCAATTAGAAGAACAAAGAGAAGCTAAGATCGCGGCTTTAGATCAGGGGAAGACAGAAAATTTTGAAGACTCGCTGAATCAGCAGGAAGAACAATATGCCAGTGACTTTGACCGTAATGGAGATTATTATACTGTAGATATCAATGGCAGTTCGATCAAGATCGATCGTAACAATATCTTTGTTTCTGATAACGCAGGTGTTCTTTCTACAAAAGCTAAACAAAAGGTTTATGAATTAAATCGAAAGTTAGATAGCAACGCCAATGGTGCACAGTTTATGGTAGTGACGATCCCACGTTTACCAAGAGGAGAAGATATTGAAAGCTATGCTACAGATATTTTTAATACTTTAGGTGTGGGTAATAAAGAGGAAGACAATGGGGTCTTGTATCTTATGTCCATCGCTGATGAAAAGACTCGTCTGGAGGTCGGCTATGGCATGGAAGCCGTTTTAACTGACAGTAACGCTCAAGATATCTTAGATGATGACGATGTTGTGGAAGATTATCAAGATTCAGACTACGCTGCAGGAGTAATGAAAACCACTGATTTAGTGGCAGATTATATGAATTCAAAAACTCCCTATGAAGATGCCAGGATAAAAGAAGTTCAGTCTGACTTAAAGATCGTTCCAATTTTATTTATAATCTTTTATGTATTGCTTGTTCTACTTTTACTGCTACTTTTAGCTTATCTCACGAGTATTCGTAAAACACGCAAAAGTTTAGCCAGCGATTATGATGAAATGACTGCCACGATCAATGACTCCGAACTATCTGAAGACCAGCGTCTCAAGAAAATTAGAAAACTAGAATTATATGCTCTGGTCTTCTATGGTATGATTTACTGGCAGACTTATGGTCATATGAAAAGAGGCGTTCGCTTAGGAAATGTCTTACAAAATACGCCAGGCGGTAAATTGGTGGGCAGACATGTGCTTGCTGGAGATATTTTATATGATATGTATGGGAATGTTCTGACCAGGCATTATTACACGTCTTCTTACTATCAGTCAAAATCATCCGGGTCATCTGGTGGCGGTTTTGGCGGTGGTTCTTTTGGGGGCGGATCATCTGGCGGCGGTGGCGCTTCGGGTGGTTGGTAAAAATGAATTATAATCAAAAGGAGACTGGGGACATATTTTCCAGCGACAATAAATTTTCGATTTTTTAAGCTTGTTCCTGCGGTCCAGTCGGTCCTCGTCGCAAAAGGCGAAACTTACTGAATCGCAGGTTTTAATTTTTCGTGAATTATTGTTAGAAAATAATTATGTCCCAGTCTCCTTTTTTGATCAGATATTCCGATGCATAGGAATACTGTTATTATTTGGATTAACTAATAGATACTGGATGACATCAATATTACTGGC
>DATGVB010000051.1:0-3586 GCA_035300805.1 Tetragenococcus sp.
AAAAAGATAAAGAAAATACTCGGCAAAATCAGAATATAGCGATTTCTGCTGATGGAATTCATTTTGAAAAATTTGCTGAAAATCCTGTCTTAACTGAAAAAGATATTCCAGCAGGGTCTTCCATTACAGATTTTCGCGATCCTAAAATTTTTGAACGAGCGGGCCAATACTATTGTGTGATCGGTTCAAAAACGCTTGATGATCAGGGTCAAGTATTACTTTATCAATCAGATAATCTACTGGAATGGACTTTTGTTTCGGTGGTATTTCCACATAATAAATATTTAGGTAAAATGGTTGAGTGTCCTGATCTGTTGCTGTTTGCCGAAAAAGCAGTATTTATCTTGAGTGCAATGGATTACGTTGATGAGAAAGGGGTCTATTATTCTCATATTTCCTGGCTGATCGAAGGAGAAATGGACTGGGATTATTTCAAATTTCACCAAACATCTATTAAAGAGATGGATAAAGGACTGGACTACTATGCGCCACAAACAGTGAAATTAGATAAAGATAGCTATTGGACGATTGCCTGGATGCAAAATTGGCAAGCTGATCGCCTAACGAATGATTTAGGTCATCAGTGGCTTGGCCAGATGACTTTGCCAAGAATGCTTGAGGTTAAAGAGAGTCATTTGAAACAAAAAGCACCGCAAGAAATTTTGAATAAAATTCAGTGGTTAGAAGAATATGAGAATGGACATACAGTTTTTTTTGGCAAAAGCAATGTCCTTTTTTTAAAGTTAGCAGCTGCAAAGTCTTTTGTTTTACAGTTTGAAAATGATGAGGAAGCTATGCTATTAAATTATTCGGCGACAGATAAAACGCTAAGCTTTTCGCGCCAGAAAACGCATCTGCAAATAAAAAATACCAAGAATGAGTTATTGAATACTTCCAGGCAAGTTTCAGTTAACACAGAATTTATGAATTTGTTGATTTTTTTGGATCGTTCTTCTTTTGAAATTTTTGTCAATCAGGAAGAAACGATCACCAGTACATTTTATCCCCAAAAGTCGTTAAGATATTTGACAGTAACGTCAGATGATAAAGTAAGTTTTGAAAAGTTATGCTTAGGGAAATTGTGTTATGATAGTTAAGAGTAAGAAAGGTCCTTATGAAATGAGTAAAATTCAGCTGATTTTGAGCGATGTTGATGGAACTTTACTTGATCCGCATCATCAAATCACCTCTAATAGTAAAAGTATTGTTAAACAGTTAAATGAAAAAGGAATAGAACTGGTCTTAGCATCTGCTCGTGCTCCTAAGGCGATGGATTTTTTAGCAACAGAATTGGGACTTTCTTCACCCATGGTTTGTTTTAATGGCTCTTTGATCATACAAAAAAAAGCAGGTCATTTTGTAGATTTGTATAGTTTACCTCTAAAAGCGCATGATCTGGCTATTTTGTATGAATTGATCAGCAGTCAGTTTGCAGAAATCAGCTTTAATATCTATGCTAAAGATCAATGGTTGGTGGATAAAAAAGGTTATTGGGAGAGACAAGAGGCAAAAATCACCACTATCATGCCGCGAATTATTGACTTTGAGGACTATATAAAAGGAAATAAACCGGTGAATAAAATTTTATGTATGGGAAAAGAAAATGAAATCGACCGATTGCAAGATAGGATTCAGGGTTTAGCTTTACCAAGCATTTCAGTTAATAAATCAAAAAGTACTTATCTGGAAATTGTGCATAAAGAAGTTTCCAAATTAAGAGCTTTACAACTGTTGACTGAAAAACGTTCACTTTCAATGGTCAACACTTTAGCCATTGGTGATAATTATAATGATCTGCCGATGATCCAACATGCTGGTGTTGGTATAGCCATGGGCAATGCGCCTCAAGATGTAAAGCAAGCGGCGGATATAATTGCTCCAACCAATGCCGAAAATGGTTTTTATTATGGCTTATTAGACGCTTTAGCAATTTAATAAAACAAAAATAAAATTATCACATTTTGTTCACAATTATCCAGTACATTATAAACATACCAACAAAACAACCCTAGAAACACTTTTTCATTTTAACTCCTTTCCCGTTAGTCGATCGACTGACGGGTACTTTTTTGTCCAGAGTAAAATAAAGCAGGCGTTGTTAATAAGTTTACCGCTTTACCAAGGGTATCCCAATTTATATCTATGGTATAATAAAACAAATCATTTAAAAGAGGTGACGGTGGTGGAGCCACTTAATTATCGTAGTGTCTTTGATATTATCGGCCCTGTCATGGTAGGACCGAGCAGCTCGCATACGGCAGGAGCGGCTAGGATCGGTAAGGTGATTCGCAAAATTTTTGGTGAACAACCAGAGACGGTCGATATTTACTTATATGAATCATTTGCCAAAACTTATCGCGGTCATGGGACAGGTATCGCCTTAGTGGCGGGTTTACTTGAAATGGAGCCAGACGATCCGCAACTGAGGAATTCTTTGAAAATAGCCTATGAAAAAGGGATGGAAGTACTTTTTTCGCCTAAAAGTGATAAGGTCGATCATCCCAATACTGTACGGATGAAACTAAAAAAAGGGGATCACGAGCTGAGTGTAACGGGAGTATCGATCGGTGGCGGCAATATCAAAATTTCAGAGATCAATGGTTTTAGCATGTCCATCTCATTAGGGGTACCGACTTTTATTATCGTACAACAAGACGTGCCAGGCGTGATCGCACAAGTCAGTCAGGTCCTTTCTGAAGCTGAGATCAATATTGCAGTAATGACTGTTACGCGGGAATCTAAAGGTGAAAAGGCAATCATGATCATTGAAGTAGATGAGCGTAATGATGATATTTTAGCTAAGATCCAGGCCATGGATCATATTTATAGTGCATCTTATTTTGAATAGGAGTTTTTTGTATGTTTTATTCGATAGCTGAGATAGTGGAACAAAGTAAAAATTATCCTTCCGTCAGCGAACTGATGATTGCAACTGAAATAGAACTGACTGGACGAAGTCGAGCTCAGATCATCAAATTGATGGAGAAAAATTTAGCGGTTATGGAACAATCAGTCGCAGAAGGAACTGCCGGAGTAGAGTCCGTAACGGGGTTGACCGGCGGCGATGCGCCTAAGCTGAATGCTTATTTAGCAGCAGGCGATTTTCTAAGCGGGGAAACGATTCTGCAGGCAGTACGTAACGCCGTTGCAGTCAATGAAGTCAATGCCAAAATGGGGTTGATCTGTGCCACCCCGACTGCCGGCAGTGCCGGCGTCGTTCCCGGAGTGCTCATGGCTTGTCGGGACCGTCTGCATCTGACCCATGAACAGCAGCTGGATTTTCTCTTTACCGCCGGCGCTTTTGGTCTGGTAATGGCCAATAATGCTTCGATCTCCGGTGCTGAAGGTGGCTGTCAGGCAGAAGTCGGTTCAGCTAGTGCCATGGCCGCTGCTGCCCTGGTTGCAGCTAAAGACGGCAGTCCGCACCAGTCCGCTCAAGCTCTGGCGATCACGCTCAAAAATATGATGGGGTTGATTTGTGATCCAGTGGCGGGTTTAGTAGAAGTTCCTTGTGTAAAAAGAAATGCTATGGGTGCTTCGCAAGCTTTTATTTCTGCCGATATGGCTCTAGCCGGAATTAAAAGTG
>DATGVB010000052.1:0-8309 GCA_035300805.1 Tetragenococcus sp.
TCATTTAAACTTTATTTTAATTCTTTTTATTGTTTAAATCACTGTTAAACAGCTATTCACAGCCATTTCAAGCATTTAAAGCTGAACAATTCTGAAAATGTAAAAGCTGTTAGACACCGCCGCCATGGGGGAGCAGGCTCAGAATGGCTGCCACCAAGCAGTTATAAAGTATACACACTATTTTTTAGACTCAGGTAGCTGCTGTTATTCCAGTTATCAATCACAGAAAATAAAACTACATACCAATTTTAGAATCAGGGTTAAACAGTCAATAACAGAATACAGTCATATCAATGCTTTAACCCTTGTTGACTTCTGTTATTCACTGTTATTCTATGCACACAGGAGCATTCTAAGCACTTTAAAATACAGGTTATGAACCATTATTCAAGTAAAACTGTCTCACAGTTCTATAGAAGTCATGGACAGTTAAAACCTTGATATAGAGCCATTCTTAACATTGGTAAAAGGTTGATATAGCAGTGTTCTAAGTGTTATCTGGTTAAAACAGTAGAACAGGGATAACCAGGCTAACTGTGAAGCAATGTTAGCTACTGTAAGCTATTGTTACAGTCATGTTACAGAAAAGGGAACCTCTCTTTCTTAAGTATATACTACTTATTCTTATTATATACTGCATAACAGCATCACAGAGTTAACCTTTTGTCAGAGTTAACCTGCTATTATTGTTGATCCTTTTCTAACTGTTCTCGATGTTCATTGATATACTGCTGCAGCTGATCCAGTTCATTCTGTGTTACTGTTCCATCATCTAATACCAGCCAGGCTACAGAAACATGATATAAGTTAGCTAACCTTTGAACCTTTGAAATAGGTGGGGCAATTGTTCCCAGTTCATAGCTCCTTACTGTTCTTTCTGTTACTTCAATATGTTTAGCTGCTTCTTTCTGAGTATAGCCAGTTTGTAATCTGGACTGTTGCAACTTCTGATTTAATTTCATTTTATTTCACCTTTCTGTTGACAGGTTCTATAAGTTCCTTTATACTTGAATCAAGTTAAGGAATTATAACAACCTTGATTAAGGTAAAAGTAAAGCAGTGCTGGACACACTGCAGAACTTTAAACAGTATTCACTGCTTACTATGATTATATTTTATCATGTGACTGCTGTTTATTGCAATAACTATCCTTACTTTTGCCATAACAAACAGAAGGGACATGAGAACATGGGTAAACAACAAGAACTAACTGGCATTGAGTTTCTAAAGAAGACAACTGAACAACTAAGATGGAAGAAAGTTCAGTTAGTTAATGAATCACTCTTAAATGGCTCTGAGCTAAGCAGAGAGGAACTAGAAGCAATCTTTGAAAAGTGTGTAGAGGAAGAACTGCAAGCAATAGCTTTCCCTTTACAAATGGCTGAAGATGTAGCAGAAGGCTTTAGCTACTATCTAGCAAAAGAAGAAGGTGGCAAGTGATGGAACATAGACAACACTTGATTCACATTTCTAACACTGAATACAGACTGAGAAAGGCTCTAGTTTATGCTGTCTGTGCTGTTTATTACTGTTGTAAATACTTGCTTGTTATCACAGTAATAGCTGCTTTGCTGTTTGCTGCTCATGCTGTACCAGAGTTAATTGCAAATATTCTACTTTAAAGCTTGTGCAAAGCTAAAGTAACTGCTATTATAAAATAAATACAGTTTGAAAGTAGGGTTTTCTGTTAAGCACTTGTGAAAGCACTGTTGCTAACTATTGCTGATTAGTGTATATAAGGGGGTCGCAGGTTCAAGTCCTGTTACCGGCATATATCTATACTGAAGTGATAAATGTTGTTAAAGCAATGTTTATCGCTTTTTTTACGGTAAAAAGACGAACTCGGTCTTAAAAGTCTGCTATGAACTATTCATGTAAGATCAATAATGATGAGAAAGCTCCAAACATTTTAAAGGAGAGGTTCTTTGAGAAATGAGCGTAAAAATTACTGATCTTACTAGAATAGATTGAAACCCAGAACGTGATAAGATAGCTTTAACTGCACTAGTGCAGTTAAAACCGAAAAATCAGTCACAGCTAATGACTAGCTTTACTATAGCAATTAATAAAGTATTTGTCTCTCATTTGATGAATCGACTTTTAGCCAAAAGTCAAATTTCTAATTTTTTTTTGAATGTCTAAGAAGAATACTTTCTTTTATTTATAATTACCCCTATAATGAAGAAAGTATTCTTAGGAAAAGAGAGGACCCATGGAAAAAAGAAATTTTTTGAAAAATGATAATAAAATTGATTACGGAGTTATCTTGCCTGTTTTCCTCTTGTGCCTAGTTGGATTAGCATCACTATATGTTGCTTCTTACCATAATTCTCTTTCAAGTGAAAACCCTTGGCGCGAAGTTTTACAACAAGCTATCTGGTATGTTGTAGGCATTATAGCAGTGGCCCTTATTATGCATGTTAAATCAAAATGGCTTTGGAAAGTAACGCCTTATGTCTATGCTTTAGGCTTGGTTGTCATGGCTTTTTTGGTAAAGTTCTATGATCAGGCGATGTTTGAAAGTACTGGTTCAAGAAACTGGTTTCGCATCGGTTCTTTTTCAGCACAACCAGCAGAATTGATGAAAATTGCCATGATTTTAATGTTGGCTCTAGTTGTAACTCAGCACAATGTAGAGTATCAAGACCGTACGATGCAAACTGATCTGCAATTAATTGGAAAGATGCTAGCAGTTGTGATTCCAGTTCTTATTCTGGTCATGTTGCAAGATGACTTTGGTACCATGTTAGTTTTTCTGGCAATTTTTGGTGGTATCTTTTTAATGTCGGGTATTTCATGGAAGATTATTTTACCTGTCGTTGCGGTGGTGGCTTTTATTGCAATTGGAACGATTCTTTTAGTATTAAATGATGGCGGCAGAGAATTTCTTAAAAATATCGGCTTGTTTTCTGACTATCAATTTGCTCGAATCGATGCTTGGCTAGATCCATTTCATGATGTACAAGGTTCTTCCATGCAGGTGGCTTCGGCTATGATGGCGATCGGTTCAGGCGGTTTATTCGGTAAAGGTTTTAATGTCAGTGAAATTGCAGTATCTGTCCGTGAATCAGATATGATTTTTTCAGTAATTGGAGAAAATTTTGGTTTTATTGGCGGAGCAGCTGTGATTCTGATTTACTTTATTTTAATTTATCGTATGATTCGGGTTTGCTTTGATACGAATAATGAGTTTTATTCTTATATTGCAACTGGAATCATTATGATGATCTTGTTCCACGTATTTGAAAACATCGGAGCAAATATTGGCTTACTACCTTTAACAGGGATTCCACTGCCTTTTATCAGTCAGGGCGGTTCAGCCTTATTGAGTAATATGATAGGGATCGGCTTGATTTTATCGATGCGTTATCAGGTAGAAGAAAAAGAAGAAGGTGCGTAATCAAATGTATACTTTATATTGGTATCCTCGTTGTGGAACCTGTAAAAAGGCTAAGAAATGGCTAGATGGTCATGATGTGAAATTTGAATTGGTAGATATGATCAAAGAGGTTCCTTCAGCACAGCAGCTAGAAAAATGGATTGAAGAAAGTCAACTGCCAATTCGACGCTTTTTTAATACAAGCGGGCAGAAATATCGTGCTTTAGGCTTGAAAAATCAGGTAGATGGATTTACATTAAAAGAAGCTTGTCAATTGTTGACAACAGATGGTATGTTGATCAAACGTCCAATTCTAGTAAAAGAGGATCATTTTATTGCAATTGGTTTTAAAGAGAATATCTATGAAGGAGTCTTTAAAAAATGAAAAAACAATGTTTGAAAAAAATCGATAATTTATGGGTATTGTTCAATGGGAAAGAGTATGTTATTGGCTTGACAAATGAAGCTCAAGATGAATTAGGCAATATTACTTTTGTGTCTTTACCTAAAGTTGGTCAAAGTGTAAAAAAGGGTGAAACTCTGGTTGAATGTGAAGCTGAAAAGGCTATTAGTGAATTTGCTAGTCCACTTTCAGGTACGATTTCTTCTGTAAATGAAAAAATTGATGAAGATTTGAGTACGTTAAATGATAAAGAAGAAATGAATGATTGGTTTTTAAGTTTAAAAGATGTTGATGCAGCAGAATTTGACCGAATATAAAATCTAAAAAAATCATCTTTTTAACAAAACCAGTTGTTAAAAAGATGATTTTTTTCGTTATTCTTCGCTATCAGTTTCACCGATAACTTCAGGTTCAGCGCCTTCTTCGTCAGCAGTTTCAGGTTCAGGTGCAATTTCTGGTTCATTGACAGAAGCTATTTGTTCGTCTGCTTCATTAAGGATCTTATAGTCAGGGTTTTCTGGGATATCACTAACACTAACCGCATCGCCAATTTCTAAAGCAGCAACGTCTACTTCGATACTTTCAGGTAACTTGTCTGGTGTCGCTGAAACAGTAACGTTATATAAGTTTTGTGTAAGTACACCACCAGCTTTAACACCAGCAGATTCTCCAACTAAGATAACTTCAGCTTCTACTTCAGTTTCTTCCTTCATGTTAACAGACAGAAATTCAACATGTGTTAAGTGTTGCGTAAATGTATCAGCACTGTAGTTTTGCACCAATGTATTAACTTTTTTTCCATCGATCGTCATAGTGATAACAGTGTTTAAACCATTTTCACGTAAAATTTTGTCAAGCTCTTTGGCATCTACAGAAATAGGGGTACTTTCTACTTGATAACCATTGACAACTGCGAGTACTTTGCCTTCGTGGCGTAGCTTATTACGAATTGAACGAGGGCGTACGGCTCTTTTAGCGATTTCTAATGATACTGCCATAATAAATTCCTCCTAAAAATTTTTAAGTAAATAGTCGTTTTTGGTCTACATTGTAAGCTGTACAACCGGTTTTTACATAAAAAAAGACAACTGAAATACACAGCTGTCTTACAAAAATCAAATGCTTGTT
Organism: Tetragenococcus sp.; assembly: GCA_035300805.1. Classification (GTDB taxonomy): domain Bacteria; phylum Bacillota; class Bacilli; order Lactobacillales; family Enterococcaceae; genus Tetragenococcus. Next base: position 4,911 of record DATGVB010000052.1, read on the forward strand.
TTCTCCACCAGGTAGTAACGCTGTGTGTAGTGAGAAACTTTATTTACTTTTCTGTCTAATTTTATAGTAAAAAAAAGTTTAAGTCAACTTTTAAATGATATTGACCATAAGGATCAGGTGAGTTAACATATTCTTCAGAAAATAACAGCCTTATAAAAACAAAAAATATCGGTTATAATAGAAAAAAAGAGGAAGAAGGAGAGTAAGCAATGGTAAAACATAGACCCATCATTATTGGGGTAACAGGAGGTTCAGGTAGTGGCAAGACAAGTGTTAGTCGGGCAATTTTAGATAACTTTCCCAATCACTCGATCATGATGCTGGAACATGATTCTTATTATAAAGATCAGAGTGATCTTCCTTTTGCAGAACGCTTGAAAACAAATTATGATCATCCATTTGCTTTTGATACTGACCTTTTGATCAAGCATCTAAAAAAATTATTGAATTACGAGACGATTGAAAAGCCCGTTTATGATTATGTGGCTCATACTAGAAGTGTTCAGACAATTATTCAAGAGCCTAAAGAAGTGATTATTTTAGAAGGTATCCTGATTTTAGAAGACGAGTGTTTACGTAATATGATGGATATTAAAATTTATGTAGATACAGATGATGATATTCGGATTATCCGTCGAATTAAAAGAGATATGCAAGAACGTGGGCGTACGCTTGATTCAGTGATCAAACAATACCTGTCAGTGGTAAAACCAATGTATCATCAGTTTGTCGAGCCTACTAAACGTTATGCAGATGTAGTCGTTCCTGAAGGTGGTCAAAATCATGTGGCCATTGATTTGATCAATACAAAAATTAGTACGATCCTAGCCAAATAGAATTTTTTATGTTAAAGTAAGAAATATGCGATGAGCCGAGAGCTGGTATTATGCCAGTAACTCAAACAGCGGCACAAAGCAATTGCTTACCTGCCGGATTTGCAGGGTGCCGGGAAGCAACACTTTTGTGGAAAGAGTGTTTCCTGCTAGAAATAGTACTGAAGGTCGAACCGTTTTATCTTAAGATAAAACGGTTCGATTTCTATTATAAGAGATTAAAGGAAAGACAAGGAAGTGATAGGATGCGTTTGATCGTAGATGGAGATGGTTCTCCGGTAAAAAGAGAAGTCATTCAACTGGGAAAGAAATTTAATTTACCAGTATTGATCGTGACAAGTATTGATCACTATACTTCAGAGTTATCGCCGGATTTTGTCCGTTATATTTATGTCGATAAAGGAGCAGATCGGGCAGATTATGAAATTGTCAAACTTGTTGACTCCACTGATATTGTTATCACACAAGATTATGGCCTGGCTTCTTTGCTATTGCCTAAAGGAGTTCGTGTTTTCCATCACTCAGGACAAGAGTATAAAAAAGAAACGATCGATGCTTTACTTACACAGCGTTATATGAGTGCACAGGTTCGTAATGCAGGCAAAAGAACAAAAGGTCCTAAAGCTTTTACACAAAAAGATCGTGAAATATTTTTAAATAAGCTGACTGAAATTTTAACCGCCTATTTTTAACGCCTAAAAAAATATGTCTTCTAAAGTAATTTTGTGCTAAAATAGATGGGAAATAAAGAGAAGTATAACTCAATATGGGAGGAAACACTTTGAAAATTATTTTACTGTATGGAGGAAAGAGTGCAGAGCATGAAATCTCAATTCTTTCGGCTTTTTCTGTTCTAGGCGCTATCTACTATAATTACTATCAAGTTCAATTAGTTTACATCACTAAAGATGGACAATGGGTTAAAGGTCCTTTATTAACAGAAAAACCAGTATCTGAAAAGGTACTTCATTTGAATTGGGAAGATTCAGATTCACCTCATCACCTTATCAATCCAGGTCAGATCAAGGAAGATGATGCCATTATCTTGCCTATTTTACATGGACCAAATGGTGAGGATGGAACTATTCAAGGATTTTTAGAAACTATCGATATGCCATATGTGGGAGCAGGAGTAATGACAAGTGCTGCTTGTATGGACAAAATCATGACAAAATATGTCTTATATGCGCTAGGGATCCCACAAGTTCCTTATGTTCCAGTGTTGAAAAGCCAGTGGCGTGAAAATCCCAAGAAAATTTTTGAGCAATGTGAAGGAACGCTTTTGTACCCAATGTTTGTCAAACCAGCTAATATGGGTTCAAGTGTTGGAATCACTCAGGCGAAAGATCGCCAGGAACTTCAAGAGGCTTTGATTGAAGCCTATAAGTATGATTCACGTGTAGTTATCGAACAAGGTATTGAAGCCCGTGAAATCGAAGTTGCCATATTAGGCAATGAAGATGTACGGACGACCCTTCCAGGGGAAATTGTCAAAGACGTTGCCTTTTACGATTACGAGGCTAAATATATTGATAATAAAATTGAAATGCAGATTCCAGCCAATATTCCTGAAGAAGTTCAAGAAAAAGCTCGTGAATATGCTAAAACTGCTTATATTACTCTAGGAGGAACTGGTTTGAGCCGCTGCGACTTTTTCTTAACGAGTAAGAATGAGTTGTTCTTAAATGAATTAAATACGATGCCTGGTTTTACCGAGTTTAGTATGTATCCGGCTTTGTGGGAAAAAACGGGCTTGCCTTATGGGGATTTGATTGAAGAGTTGATTCAGTTAGCTTTAAATCAGTATAAACAAAAGAAAAGCTATTTGACAAATGTAAATGGATAAAATACAACAAGGTACTCCAGTGAATGTGCTGTGAGGCCTTGTTTTAATAAGGAGTAAGCAATGAAGTTATCAACCAGAGAAATTGCCCAAGTATTAGCTTGCGATATAAAAGACGATCAGAGAATCACGGCACTTGAGTTTGATAGTCGTAAGATAAAAAAAGGAAATTTATTTGTCCCCTTGCAAGGACAAAGGGATGGTCATGAATTTATACAGCAAGCACAAGACAACGGGGCCGTAGCTACTCTTTGGAGTCGCCAAGATTTGACTCCGCCAAAAGAATTAATTGTCTTTAATGTTACAGATACTAAAAAAGCTTTTCAGAAAATCGCCGCTTATTATCGCAATAAATTAAATCCTAAAGTTGTAGCGATAACCGGGAGCAATGGTAAGACGACCACTAAGGATATGACAGCGGCGGTCTTAGCACAAAAATACCAAACTTATAAAACTCAAGGAAATTATAATAATGAGCTGGGTTTACCTTATACGATTTTGCATATGCCTGATACAACTGAAGTTTTAGTGTTAGAAATGGGAATGGATCATGCTGGGGACTTGACTTTATTATCAGCTATTGGACAACCCGATGTAGCTGCCATTACGCTAATTGGTGAAGCCCATATTGAAAGTCTGGGATCAAGAGCAGGAATTGCGCAAGGTAAAATGGAAATCACTAAAGGGCTTAAAAAAGATGGAAGTTTATTTGTTCCTGCAGAG